>DATARY010000188.1:0-18202 GCA_036263935.1 Mycobacterium sp. | reverse complement strand
CGCGCAGGTGTGCAAGGCCGCCAACGCGCTGACCGATCTGGGGCTCGTCGCCGGGGACCGGGTCGCGATCTACATGCCGATGGTGCCCGAGGCCATCGTCTCGATGCTGGCCTGTGCGCGGCTGGGCATCATGCACAGCGTGGTGTTCGCGGGATTCTCCGCGACGGCGCTGAAGGCACGAATTGAGGACGCCGAGACCAAGCTCGTCATCACCACCGACGGCCAGTTCCGGCGCGGCCAGGCCGTGTCGCTGAAGGAGGCCGTCGACGAGGCCGTAGGCTCGGGCGACCAGCCCGGAAAAAGCAGCGTTGAGCACGTTCTGGTGGTGCGGCGCACAGGGATTGAGACTCCGTGGACCGAGGGCCGCGACCTGTGGTGGCACGACACCGTCGAGCCCGCTTCCCCCCACCACACCGCCGAGGCGGTCGATGCCGAACACCCGCTGTTTCTGCTGTACACGTCGGGAACCACCGGTAAGCCCAAGGGCATCATGCACACCTCAGGCGGTTACCTAACGCAGGCGTCGTACACCCACTACAGCGTGTTCGACATCAAGCCCGAGACCGATGTGTATTGGTGCACAGCCGATATCGGCTGGATCACCGGTCACACCTACATCGTGTACGGCCCGCTGTCCAACGGCGCGACCCAGGTTGTCTACGAGGGCACGCCTGCGTCGCCCAGCGAGCACCGCCATTTCCAGGTGATCGAAAAGTACGGCGTCACAATCTATTACACGGCGCCGACCCTTATCCGGATGTTCATGAAATGGGGCCGCGACTTTCCCGACGCCCATGACCTGTCCAGCCTGCGGCTGCTCGGTTCGGTCGGTGAGCCAATCAACCCAGAGGCGTGGCGCTGGTACCGGGATGCATTCGGCGGCAACCGAACTCCGATCGTCGATACCTGGTGGCAGACCGAGACCGGTGCCATCATGATCTCTCCGCTGCCCGGCGTCACCGCCGCAAAGCCAGGCTCGGCGATGAAGCCGCTGCCCGGGATCACCGCCAAGATCGTCGACGAAGACGGCAACGAACTGGTACCCGGCGCAGACGACGCCGAGCACGTGACCGGCTATCTGGTGCTCGACGAGCCGTGGCCGTCGATGCTGCGCGGCATCTGGGGCGACCCGGAGCGCTATAAGGAGACGTACTGGTCGCGCTACGCAGACAAGGGGTGGTACTTCGCCGGCGACGGCGCACGCGTCGACACCGACGGCTCCATTTGGCTGCTGGGCCGCATCGACGACGTAATGAACATTTCAGGCCATCGGATCTCCACCGCCGAAGTGGAATCGGCACTGGTTGGACATTCCGGGGTGGCCGAAGCCGCGGTGGTTGGCGCCAGCGACGAGACCACCGGCCAGGGCATCTGCGCGTTCGTCATTCTCGAGGCACGCGCCAAGGAGAGCGGTCGCGACATGGTCGACGAATTGCGCGAACAGGTCGCCAAGGAGATCGGAAAGATCGCCCGGCCCCGCGAGATTCACGTCGTGCCGGAGCTGCCCAAGACCCGCAGCGGCAAGATCATGCGCCGGCTTCTGCGTGACGTCGCCGAGGGACGCGAGCTCGGCGACACGTCGACGTTGGTGGATCCCAGCGTGTTTGAGGCGATCCGCGCCAGCAAGTAGCTCAGCTCGCTATGAGAGCTTGCGCGAAGAGCGTCAGGCGGTGCCGACCGGCACGAAGCCGGCGCCGGGTCGGTTCTTGGCGTTGATATCGCCCAGCTGCGCGTTGAACGACATGGTAACCGCCGGGGTGTGCAACGGGATGTACTTGATAACGCAGGTCGGCAGCTCCTGGCTGAATGCTCCGTGGATCATGCCGACCAGCCGGTTGTTGACAGTCACCGGCGCACCGGAATCGCCCGGCTGCCCGCACACCTGGTTGACGATCGTCCCGGGCTGCTCGCCTGGTCCCCACGTCACACCGCACGAATAGCCGGTGGTGCGGCCCAGCTTGCAGGCGATGTCGCCGAGGGTCGGATCGGGGCCGAGGCCGACTATCTGGAAGCCCTTGATGGTGTTGACCGGGCGGACCTTCTGCGGGTCGAACTGGATCACCGCGTAGTCAAGCACGTCGTTGCCCGCGACCATGGTGCCGACCACGCCGGCGCTCTCGGCGCCTTCGGCGGACACCCGCTGGCCAGGGCCGCCGCAATGCGCGGAGGTGAAACCGATCAGGTTGCCGTGGTTGTCGTTACCGATCGTGGTCAGCGTGCACAACGTGTCACCCTCGACCACAAGGCCCGAGCCACCGCCCAGCGTGACGGGCCCGTCGGCGTGGGCGACACCGGCTGACAGCAGCGACACCGCCACGATCACTGCACAAACCAATCGGCAGCGGCCGCTGATGCTCAAGTGCCTCCCATCGACGTCCCCGACCCGCCCGACAAAGAACGGTGGCCAGTCTATCTTCGACCGGGATCGTTTAGCCGCACGCCACGTGGCAACATGAACCGCGACCGACATCAATTGGGGGAGGAAGTATCCGTGACCGATCGCAGGGATGGCGTGCCGACCACCGTGACCTCGATACCGCTGGTGGATCCCCACGCCGCGAAGGACAACCCGTCCATCGGTGATCTCGTCAAAGATGCGACGGCGCAGGTGTCCACCCTGGTGCGGGCCGAGGTGGAGCTGGCCAAGGCCGAGATCACCCGCGACGTCAAGAAGGGCCTGACCGGCAGCGTCTACTTCATCCTGGCGCTGGTGGTGTTGTTCTACTCGACCTTCTTTTTCTTCTTCTTCCTCGCCGAGCTGCTCGATACCTGGCTCTGGCGGTGGGTCGCGTTCCTGATCGTGTTCGGGCTCATGGTCGTGGTCACCGCGGTCCTGGCGCTGTTCGGATATCTCAAGGTGCGGCGCATCCGGGGACCGCAACAAACGATCGAATCGGTGAAGGAGACCCGCGAGGCGCTCACCCCGGGACATGACAAGGTTGACAAAGCGCTGCCGTCACCCAACGGCAAGCCCGCGTCGGCCGCAGACCCGTCAGGCTGGTAATGCCACGAAGCCGCGACGGCGGCGACATGCGACATCCGCCCGACCCATCGGTAGTCCGCATCGACGGTCCGTGGCGGCATCTCGAGGTGCACGCCAACGGGATTCGCTTTCACGTCGTGGAGGCAAATCAAAAGGAACCCCGCGCTGCGCTCAATGTCGCCGCCGGTGCGGCTCCGGCGGATCTGCCACTGGTGATTCTGTTGCACGGGTTCGGCTCGTTCTGGTGGTCGTGGCGCCATCAACTGAGGTGTCTGACAGGAGCGCGGGTCGTCGCCATCGACCTGCGCGGCTACGGCGGCAGCGACAAACCACCCCGCGGCTACGACGGTTGGACACTGGCGGGCGACACCGCCGGGCTGGTGCGGGCGCTTGGGCACAAGGCCGCGACGCTAGTGGGCCACGCCGACGGCGGCCTGGTCTGCTGGGCCACGTCGGTACTGCATCCCCGCATGGTCCATGCCATCGCCGTGGTCAGCTCTCCCCATCCGCTCGCGCTGCGTGCCTCCGCGCTGACCCGGCGCGACCAGGGCCTGGCGCTGTTGCCGTCGATGCTGCGCTACCAGGTTCCGATGTGGCCGGAGCGTGCGCTGACCCGCAACAACGCCGAGGAACTCGAGCGGCTGGTGCGGAGCCGTGCGAGCGGGAAATGGCAAGCCTGCGAAGACTTCTCCGAGACGATCCGACACATGCGGCGCGCGATCCAGATTCCGTCGGCTGCGCATTCGGCGTTGGAGTATCAGCGTTGGGCGGTGCGCAGTCAGCTGCGCAGTGAGGGCCGTCGGTTCATGCGGTCGATGAAGCGGCCGGTGGGGGTGCCGGTGCTGCACATGCGCGGCGACGCGGACCCGTATGTGCTTGCCGACCCGGTGTACCGCACCCAGCGCTACGTACCGCACGGACGCTACGTATCCATTGCCGGCGCAGGGCATTTCGGACACGAAGAGGCGCCCGAGCTGGTGAACCAGCAGCTGGCACGTTTCCTGGAGCAGGTGTACGGCTAGGTGACGCAGGTACCGGTGGGGACGCGCGCGGTCGCGCCGATCTTGGCCATCTGACGCGCGACCTCCTTGGCGGTCAGCACGAACCCCGTGTCGGCATCATCGACCGCCGCCCCGAACACCACACCGAGCACCTTGCCTTCGCGGCTGATCATCGGTCCGCCCGAATTCCCTTGGCGCACTGTGCCTCTGATGGTGTACACCTCACGGGTGACAGTGGTGGTGCGGTAGATGTCGGGCCCGTTGAGCTCGATGGTCTCTCGTATGCGAGCCGGGGTCGCGACAAAGTCCCCGCCGCCGGGGTAGCCCATCACGATGCCGTCGGTTCCGGTGGCCGCAGGCGATTCGGCGAATGTCAGCGGTGCCGACGGCAGGTTCGGCACGTCGAGGATGGAGATGTCTTCGTCGGGGTCATAGGACACCACCGCCGCGTCGTAGGTCTGACCGTCGGCCTCGACCGTGACGCTGTCGGAGCCGGCGACCACGTGCGCGTTCGACATCACGCGGTTCGGTGCGACGACGAAACCGCTGCCCTCCAAGACCTTCTGGCAGCTGGGCGCGACGCCGCGGATCTTGACGATGCTCGGCCGTGCGGCGGCAACGACGGCGTCGTTGGCCAGCGCGGCATTGGGGGCGTCGACCGCGATGATCGGCGTGCGGCCGAACGGCTGCAGCACCTGCGGCAGACCGGAGGTGTCGAGCAGCGACGACATTCGCGTCGGCACGGACTTCAGCCAGCTCGGCGCGACGTCGTTGACCTGTTTGAGCACTTTGGAACCACGCACCGCGGCGGCCAGGTTCGGCTGATCCGACGACTGCAGCGGATAGGCCAGCATCCAGGCCGCCACCAGCACGGCGACCAGCTGCAGAGCCACCCCGATCGTCGAATCGAAGGTTCGCAGCACGGGGTTGCGAATGGCGCCACGAACCGCTCGGCCCAGCACCACACCCGCGATCTCGCCGATCACCACCAGGGCCAGGATCAAGAACAGCGTGACGAACAACTTTGTCCGCGCACCGCTGACGTGGGTGACAACGTGCGGGGCCAGCAGCACCCCGGCGACCGCGCCCAGCACCACTCCGACGAATGACAGCAACGAGCCCAGCGCCCCCGACCGCCAACCCGAGATGGCGGCGACGAAGGCGATCGCTAGGACGGCGAGGTCAAGCCACTGCGACGATGTCATTGTTGGGCTTCACCGTAGTCGTCCTGGCCGGAAACGAGCGCCATTGCCTCGTCGAGTTCGCGGACGTCGTCGGTGTTCCACGGCCGCGCCCAACCCGCCACGTCGAGCATCGCCGAGATCACCTGACCCGTGAAACCCCACACAAGCATTTCGTTGAGTAGGAAGGCCGGACCGGCAAAGCGGCGCGTATTCTCCTTGCGGTACACCATGATCCGGTTCTCCGGATTCACGAAGGCGCGAACGGGGACGCGCGCGACGATCGCGGTTTCGGATTCGTCCACGACGGCGACCGGACCCGGATCGGGTGAGTAGGCGAGCACCGGCACGACGTGGAAACCCGACGGCGGAATGAACATCCGCTCGAGTGTGGCCAGCGGCTGCAACCGACCCGCGTCGATCCCGGTCTCCTCGTTGGCCTCGCGCAGCGCGGTATGCACGGGGCCCGCGTCGCCCGGGTCGGCGGCGCCACCCGGAAACGCGGCCTGCCCGGCGTGGTGTCGCAGCGTGGACGCGCGGACGGTGACCAGCAGGTCCGCGTCGTCGGGGAGGCCGCCCGATCGTGAGTCGGCCGGACCGGAGAACAGCACCAGCACCGCCGCGTCCCGGCCCCCGCCGCTGATCGCGGCCTTCGCGTTGGCGGCCATCACCATGGCCAGCACTTCGGGCGGCACCCGTCGCCGATAGGCCCGCTTCACGTGGGGGGCGTTGGCGACCAGGGGTTTGAGCCATGGCGGGGCGGCGTCGGGAGTCAGCTCCCCCACCTCGCTGACCCAACTCACCCCGGCACTCCTATCTGTGGGTCGACCGCCGCAGCGATCTCGTCGGCGCTGGCGAAGGACCGCGGCAGGATTTCGGCAACGCTACCGTCCCCGCGCAGCACCACGGTCGCGGGCATGACATTCGGGACCTTCAGCGCGGCCGCGATCAGCCGGCGCCCGTCCTGCAGCGTGGGCAGACGCACGCCCAACTCGGCCATCCGCAGCAGCGCCGCGGTCTCGTTCTCATCCTGGTGAACGGTCAGCACGGTCGCCCTCGGCCCTACCCGCTGCTGATACTCGGCCATCGCGGGCAGCTCCTTGGCACATGGGGCACACCAATAGGCCCACAGGTTGAGCACCATCGTCCGGCCGGCGACGACCTCGGCGACGTCGACGTTCGACCCGTCGCCGGCGCATTCGAGTGTGATACCGCGCTGGGCCCACGACCGCGGGTCAGCTGACGCGGCGGGACTGGCGGCGGTGCCGGGCGAGGGGCACGGTTCGAGGCCGGCACGGGCCCGCGGGCCCGCCAGCGCCTGCGCGGTGTCGGCGTCGCGGCGGTCGCGTGCCGCAGGCGTCCCAGGGGCTCCGGCCGGCGAGCCGTTGTCGCCGAGCTGAGTCCAAAATGCGACGCCGAGGACGACGAGGACAACAAGCACCGCGACGGTCCAACGGGTCGACGTGGTCATGACGGTGGGTCGGCGGTTACAGGCCGGCCAGCGCCAGGAGGTGCTCGGTCTCCGGACCCTTGACCAGCGGCGCGGCGACCAGGGGATCGGTGGGGCCGGTGCCGAACGACGGGCAGTCCTTGGCCAGCACGCATACCCCACAGGCGGGCTTGCGCGCGTGGCACACGCGGCGGCCATGGAAGATCACCCGGTGGCTCAGCAGTGTCCACTCGCTGCGTTCGATGAGCTCACCGACGGCTTGCTCGACCTTGACCGGATCCTCTTCGGTGGTCCAGCGCCAGCGCCGCACCAGCCGGCCGAAATGGGTGTCGACGGTGATACCGGGAATGTCGAAGGCGTTGCCGAGGATGACGTTGGCGGTCTTGCGGCCGACGCCGGGCAGCGTCACCAGGTCGTCCATATTGCCGGGCACCTCGCCACCGAACCGCTCCACCAGCTCCTGACCGAGCCGGATCAGCGCGTTGGCCTTGTTGCGGTAGAAACCAGTTGGCCGGACGAGCTCTTCGAGTTCGGTCCGGTCCGCCTGTGCGTAGTCCAGCGCGCTGCGGTACTTCTTGAACAACGCCGGAGTGGTGAGGTTGACCCGCTTGTCGGTGCTCTGCGCCGACAGGATGGTCGCCACCGTCAATTCCAGCGGATTGGTGAAGTCCAGCTCGCAATAAACATGCGGAAATGCTTGCGCCAGAGCGCGATTCATCCGTCGGGCCCGTCGCACCAGACCGCGGTGAGTTTCCCCGTCCCACTTGCGGGCCGATGCACGCCGGACCGGCTTCGCGTCGCCCGGCTTCTCGGCTGAAGTCTCACCAACGGTCACGACAGTCAGCGTACTGAGAGGGTCGGACTTCCCAGGATCCGACCGGTGACAATTTGTGATCCCGCTGAGACCTTCGCCGTGTTTACTTCACGCTTGTGTCGTGGTTGCTCATTATGTTTATCCCCGGGTTGCTGATGTTGGCAACATTTGGGCTTGAGCGACTCGAATCGGGACTCAACCGCGGCACCGTCTCGGCTACGGACGTAGCCAAATTTCTGGAACAAGCCCAGGCCGACGATGTCAACACGCTGGCGCGAGACGGGATGAGCCGCGCGCTGGACGGCATGGCACAGCGGCTGCAGGAGCGGGAATCGGCGATCAGCGGGTTCGCCGCGGGCAATCCGACGTCAGGTTTGCCCACCCGGCTGTACGTCCATCACCGGGGTAATCCTGAATTTCAGGCGACTCGACATGCCAATCGTGTGTAGCGTGGGCTGATCGCGAAATGGCGTACCTCTAGACTGATCTCGCTAACCAGGTAGGGGCCGGCTGGCGCATGTCATATCACCCAACAGCTTAAGAGGGGCAACGTGGACGAGATCCTGGCGAGGGCCGGAATCTTCCAGGGAGTCGAGCCCAGCGCCGTATCCGCGCTGACCAAGCAATTGCAGCCCGTCGACTTCCCACGCGGACACACGGTGTTCGCCGAGGGAGAGCCCGGCGACCGACTTTTTATCATCATTTCGGGCAAGGTCAAGATCGGCCGCCGGTCCCCCGACGGCCGTGAGAACCTGCTCACCATCATGGGCCCGTCGGACATGTTCGGAGAGCTGTCGATCTTCGACCCCGGGCCACGGACGTCGAGCGCGACCACCATCACCGAGGTACGGGCGGTTTCGATGGACCGCGACGCGTTGCGCGCCTGGATCGCCGATCGGCCAGAAATCGCTGAACAATTGCTGCGCGTTCTCGCCCGTCGGCTCCGTCGGACCAACAACAACCTGGCCGACCTGATCTTCACCGACGTGCCAGGCCGGGTCGCCAAGCAGCTGCTGCAACTGGCGCAGAGATTCGGCACCCAGGAAGGCGGCGCGCTACGCGTCACGCACGACCTGACGCAGGAGGAGATCGCACAGTTGGTCGGCGCCTCGCGTGAAACGGTCAACAAGGCGCTGGCTGATTTCGCCCACCGCGGTTGGATTCGCTTGGAAGGCAAGAGCGTGTTGATTTCCGATTCCGAGCGCCTGGCCCGCCGCGCCCGCTAGTTCTGTGCAATAACCTCAGCCCCGGAGGTAATCCAGTTGGGCTTGGACGCTCCACTCCGCTGCGTCCCATAGCTTTTCGTCGACATCGGTGTAGACGTGCTCGACGATCTGTCGCGCACTGGCATCGTCACCCAGCGCGCGAAGCGCGTCGCGGACCTGATCGAGGCGCTCCTCGCGGTGCGTCAAGTACATGGCGCTGACCGCTTCCAGGTCGTCGAGGTCGGGGCCGTGTCCGGGCAGCACGGTTCGTTTGCCCAGTTCGTGCAGGCGTCGCAGCGACTCCATGTACTCGCCGAGGCTGCCGTCTTCGTTGTCGATGACCGTGGTGCCGCGCCCCAGCACGGTGTCGGCGGTCAGCACCGCGTCGTCGAGCACGAAGGACACTGAGTCGGCGGTATGACCCGGAGTGGCCATCACGGTGATCCGCAGACCCGCGGCATCGATGACCTCGCCCTCGGTCAGCGGACCCCCAAGACCGCGCAGGAATCCGCTGCCGACGCTTCGCACCACCGCGCCGGTGCGGTCGACGATCTTGTCGATGGCTCCGGTGTGGTCCTCATGTTTATGGCTGATGAGCACCAGCGGAATCTTGCCTAGCGTCGCGATGCGGGTGATGTGCTCGTCGTCGTCGGGCCCTGGGTCGACGATCACCAACTCATCGCTGCCGCGCCCCCGCAGCACCCAGGTGTTGGTGCCATCCAGCGTCATCAGCCCAGGGTTGTTGCACAGCAGCACCGAAGCAGTTTCGGTGACCGGGCGCAACTGGCCGTAGGCCGGATGCTCGAGGGTCACTGCACCTGTGCCCGATCGTCGCTCACGCGACCTCGACGATCAGTTCCACTTCGACCGGGGCATCAAGCGGCAGCTCGGCCACCCCGACGGCGGACCGGGCATGCGCGCCGGCGTCTCCGAACACCTCACCGAGCAATTGAGACGCGCCGTTGACGACACCGGGCTGGCCGTGGAACCCGGGCGCGGACGCGACGAACCCGACAGCCTTGACGACCCGGCCGACGGCGTCGATGCCGACTAGCGAGTGGATTGCGGCCAGCGCGTTGAGCGCGCAGACCCGGGCCAACGCCTTGCCGTCCTCGGGACTGACCTCGGCACCGACCTTGCCGGTCTGCGCCAGCTTGCCGTCCTGCATCGGCAGCTGTCCCGCCGTGTAGACCAAGTTACCGGTGCGCACCGCCGGGACATAGGCGGCCATGGGCGGGACGACCGCGGGCAGTTCGATGCCCAGTTCGGCGAGCCGCGCGCTCCAAGACGGGCGAGTCATTTGGGTCGTTTCAAATAGGCCACGTGCTGCTCACCGGTCGGGCCGGGCAGAACGGACACCAGCTCCCAGCCGTCGTCGCCCCACTGGTCGAGGATCTGTTTTGTCGCGTGTGTCAACAGCGGGACCGTGGCGTACTCCCAGCGTGTCGGTTCGCTCATGGAGCCGAGTTTATCCGGCCGTGGTTGGGGCTTGGCTAGCATGCACTGGTGGCTACCACATCAAACGGCCCGAAACAGGCTGGCTGGCCGTCCCGCCTGACGAAGGCGCGTTTGCACTTCATCACGGGCAAAGGCGGAACCGGCAAGTCGACCATCGCCGCATCGCTGGCGCTCGCATTGGCCGCCGGTGGCCGCAAGGTGTTGCTGGTGGAAGTCGAAGGGCGCCAAGGCATTGCGCAGCTCTTCGATGTGCCACCGTTGCCCTACAAAGAGGTGAAGATCGCCACCGCCGACGGCGGCGGTCAGGTCAACGCGTTGGCCATCGACACCGAAGCCGCGTTCCTGGAATACGTTGAGATGTTCTACAACCTCGGACTGGCGGGCCGGGCGATGCGCCGGATCGGGGCGGTCGAGTTCGCGACGACCATCGCGCCGGGCCTACGCGACGTGCTGCTCACGGGCAAGATCAAGGAGATCGTCACACGCGCCGAGAAGGGCAAGCAGCCGGCCTACGAAGCGATCGTGGTTGACGCGCCGCCGACGGGACGCATCGCGCGTTTCCTCGATGTCACCAAAGCGGTTTCCGATCTGGCCAAGGGCGGTCCGGTGCACTCCCAGGCCGAGGGCGTGGTGAAGATCCTGCACTCCGACATGACGGCCATCCATCTGGTGACGCTGCTCGAGGCGCTGCCAATGCAGGAGACGCTGGAGGCCATCGACGAGCTGAAGAAACTCGGCCTGCCGATCGGCAGCGTCATCGTCAACCGCAACATCCCGGCATACCTGGGTCCCGACGCCCTCGCCAAGGCCGCGGAGGGTGACATCGACGCCGACGCCGTCCGCGCGGAGCTTTCCCGTGTGGGAATCACGTTGTCCGACAGCGACTTCGCCGGGCTTATGACCGAGACCATCCAACACGCCACGCGGATCACTGCCCGCGCCGAAAGTGCCGAACAGCTCGACGAGATCGACGTCCCGCGGCTGGAACTGCCTGCCATACCGGACGGCGTCGACCTGGGCAGCCTCTACGAGCTCGCCGAAGCGCTTGCCCACCAAGGAGTCCGATGAGCACGACTCCGCCAGCGCTCGATATGCGCCAGATCCTGGAGGACACGTCCAACCGCGTCGTGGTGTGCTGCGGCGCGGGCGGCGTCGGCAAGACCACTACCGCGGCGGCAATGGCGTTACGTGCGGCCGAGTACGGCCGCACCGTTGTCGTTCTCACCATCGATCCGGCGAAGCGTCTCGCGCAGGCATTGGGCATCAAGGATCTCGGGAACACCCCGCAGCGGGTTCCGCTCGCACCGGAGGTGCCCGGTGAACTGCACGCGATGATGCTCGACATGCGCCGAACGTTCGACGAAATGGTGGTCCAGTACTCCGGACCCGACCGGGCGGACGCGATTCTGGACAACCAGTTCTATCAGACCGTGGCAACGTCGCTCGCGGGTACACAGGAGTACATGGCGATGGAGAAGCTGGGTCAGCTTCTCGCTCAGGACAAATGGGATCTGATTGTGGTCGACACCCCTCCGTCACGCAATGCGCTGGACTTCCTGGATGCGCCAAAACGATTGGGTAGCTTCATGGATAGCCGGTTGTGGAGGTTGCTTCTGGCGCCTGGCCGCGGCATCGGGCGGCTGGTGACGGGCGCGGTCGGCCTGGCGATGAAGGCCTTGTCGACGGTGCTGGGTTCGCAGATGCTCTCCGACGCTGCGGCTTTCGTGCAGTCGCTCGATGCGACGTTCGGCGGGTTTCGCGAGAAGGCGGACCGCACCTACGAGTTGCTCAAGCGGCGCGGCACCCAGTTCGTGGTGGTCTCGGCCGCCGAGCCCGACGCGCTGCGCGAGGCGTCGTTCTTCATCGACCGGCTCTCCGAGGAGCGCATGCCGCTGGCCGGCCTGATTCTCAACCGCACCCACCCGACGCTGAGCGGGCTGCACGCGGACAAGGCCGACGAGGCGGCCGATGAACTCGAGAAGACGGACCCCGATGCGCTGGCGGCCGCCGTGCTGCGGATTCACGCCGACCGGGCGATGACCGCCAAGCGCGAGATCCGGTTGTTGTCGCGGTTCACCGGGGCCAATCCGCACGTATCGATCGTCGGGGTGCCGTCGCTGCCGTTCGACGTCTCGGACTTGGAGGCGTTGCGCGCCATCGCCGATCAGATCACCGGCGAAGCCTCCGCGGCGTAGCCGCGAATCAAGCACAGCGGCGTAGCCGCGAATCAAGCACAAGCGGCGCGGGCCTCTAAACCGCGCTGCGGTGTTTGCGTTGAGCGGCGAAGAAGTCGGCCCAGGAAATCACCTCGGGGTGCTGCTTGAGCAGTGCGCGCCGCTGGCGTTCGGTCATGCCGCCCCAAACCCCGAATTCGACGCGGTTATCGAGGGCGTCAGCCCCGCATTCCAGGATCACAGGACAGTGTCGACAGATCACGGCGGCTTTGCGCTGGGCAGCACCACGGACAAAAAGTTCGTCGGGATCGGCTTGGCGGCATCGGGCTTGGGATACCCAGGCGATGCGGGCCTCGGCCTCGGCACCCTGGACAACGCTGTGGGCCGACGGATTGGTGCTTGTCCTGCGCGCGGCGGGCCGTGTTACTGACACCAGCGATCCCCTCGTTCCAGCCGCCCCGCGAAACACAGGGACGGCGTAGTCCTCCGGAGTAGAACGCTGATGCGATCTACGCCACAGTGCAACCCTCGAGTGTGACCTGCATCGCACTGTGAGCCCAACTTAGGTGGTCAGGGCCGTTCTGCGCAATACGTTTAGGCGCACTATTTTGGGACGACCGTGCCGTCAGACGGCAAAATTGACGCTCGCGCAGCTCGGCGGTCCGCAAAATCGAGCAATCGAACCGCCCAGAGGATGCTGAACGGCGGCATCGCTACTCTGTAACCCATGCCCGAACAGCCTCCGACGCGACCGCCGACGGCGGTCACGGTCATCAAGATCGCCTGGTGCTGTTTGTTGGCCAGCGTGGTGACCGCCGGGCTGATGTTTCCCGTGGTGGGAGGGTTCGGCCTGATATCGAACCGGGCGTCCGACGTGGTTGCCAACGGGTCGGCACAGCTCGTCGAGGGCGAGGTGCCGCAGGTGTCTACGATGGTCGACGCCAAGGGCAACACCATCGCGTGGCTGTACTCGCAGCGCCGGTTCGAGGTGCCCAGTGACAAGATTGCCAACCCCATGAAGCTGGCGATCGTCTCCATCGAGGACAAACGGTTTGCCGAGCACAACGGCGTCGACTGGCAGGGCACGCTCACCGGCCTCTCCGGCTACCTCTCTGGAAACCTCGACACCCGCGGCGGCTCGACAATCGAGCAGCAGTACGTAAAGAACTACCAGCTGCTGGTGATCGCGCAGACCGACGCCGAGAAGCGCGCAGCCATCGAAACGACGCCGGCGCGCAAGCTGCGCGAGATCCGGATGGCCTTGACGCTGGACAAGACGTTTACCAAGCCGGAGATCCTCACCCGCTATTTGAACCTGGTGTCGTTCGGAAATGGGGCGTTCGGTGTCCAGGACGCCGCGCAGACCTACTTCGGCATCAATGCCTCGGAGCTGAACTGGCAGCAGGCCGCATTGCTGGCCGGAATGGTCCAGTCCACCAGCACACTGAACCCGTATACCAACCCCGACGGAGCGCTGGCGCGTCGAAACCTGGTGCTGGACACCATGATCGACAATCTCCCCGAGCACGCGGTGGCGCTGCGGGCCGCCAAGGAACAGCCGCTCGGCATCCTGCCGCAGCCCAATGAGCTGCCCCGCGGCTGCATCGCAGCAGGGGATCGCGCGTTCTTCTGTGACTATGTGCTGGACTACCTCGCCCGCGCGGGTATCAGCAAGGAACAGGTCGCCAAGGGCGGCTATCTGATCAAGACGACGCTCGATCCCGATGTGCAGGCCCCGGTCAAGTCGGCGATCAACAACATCGCGAGCCCGGGTCTCGATGGTGTGGCCAGCGTGATGAGCGTGATCAAACCGGGGAAGGAGTCCCACCCGGTGTTGGCGATGGCCAGCAACCGCACCTACGGCCTGAATACCGAGGCGGGCGAGACCATGCAGCCGCAGCCGTTATCGCTGGTCGGCGATGGTGCGGGGTCGGTTTTCAAGATTTTCACCACGGCCGCCGCGCTCGACATGGGCATGGGCATCAACGCGCAGTTGGAAGCGCCGTCCCGGTTCGAGGCCAAGGGCCTGGGCACCGGCGGCGCCAAGGGCTGTCCGGCCAACACCTGGTGCGTGCAGAACGACGGCAACTACCGCGGGTCGATGAACGTCACCGACGCGCTGGCACAGTCGCCCAACACCGCGTTCGCCAAGCTGATCTCCCTAGTGGGAGTGCAGCGCAGCGTCGACATGGCGGTCAAACTAGGCATGCGGTCCTACGCCTTGCCCGGCACCGCCCGCGACTATGACCCGCAGAGCAACGAAAGCCTGGCCGACTTCGTCAAGAGGCAGAACCTGGGTTCGTTCACGCTGGGCCCGATCGAGGTCAATGCCCTGGAGTTGTCGAACGTCGCGGCCACGCTGGCGTCGGGCGGTGTGTGGTGCCCGCCCAATCCGATCGGCAAGGTCGTCGACCGCACCGGCAAGGACGTCGCCGTCACCACCGAGACCTGCGAGCAGGTCGTGCCAGAAGGCCTCGCCAACACGCTGGCCAACGCGCTAAGCAAGGACGCCACCAGCGGCACCGCTGCGGGATCGTCCGGCTCTGTCGGCTGGAACCTGCCGATGTCGGGCAAGACCGGCACGACAGAAGCGCACCGTTCGTCCGCCTTCGTCGGCTTCACGCCGTATTACGCGGCGGCGAATTACATCTACGACGACTCGTCGACCCCATCGGACCTGTGCTCGTTCCCGCTGCGTCAGTGCGGTTCCGGAAACCTGTATGGCGGCAACGAACCGGCCCGGACTTGGTTCACAGCGATGAAGCCGATCGCCACCAGCTTCGGCGACGTCAAGCTGCCGCCGATCGATCCGCGGTACGTCGAGGGGGCGCCGGGGTCGAAGGTGCCAAGCGTGGCGGGCATGAACCAGGACACGGCACGCCAGCGGCTGAAGGAGGCCGGTTTCCAGGTGGCCGAACAGGCCAACCCGGTGAACAGCACCGCACCGTACGGCGCCGTGGTCGGAACATCGCCCGCCGGACAGACCGTGCCGGGCTCGATCATCACGATCCAGATCTCCAACGGCATCCCGCCGCCGCCTCCTCCGCCTCCGGCAGGGTTGATTCCGGGACTGCCCGGCATGCCCTCCGAGATTGGTCAGACGGTCGTCGAGATCCCCGGCCTGCCGCCGATCACCGTACCTGTGCTAGGTCCACCACCGCCGGCGCCGCCCCCGCCGTGATTCGGCTGTGACTGCCCTGCGCAGTTGGCCACGCTGACCGGGTGATAAGCGGTGCATATCGGCCAGTGGCAGTAGGCTGCGTGCATGCCTGCCCCTTCGACATTCTTGAAGTACACCGCTGCCGTCACCGCCGGTTCGGTTGTAGCAGGGATCGGCTATGCGTCGGTCATCGAACGCAACGCGTTTGTGGTGCGGGAAGTAACCATGCCCGTGCTCTCGCCGGGTTCGTCGCCGCTCAGGGTGTTGCACGTCAGTGACATCCATATGCGGCCCAAGCAGCGGCGCAAGCAGGCCTGGCTTCGCGAGCTGGCCCGCTGGGAGCCGGACCTGGTGGTCAACACGGGCGACAACCTGGCCCACCCGAAGGCCGTGCCCGCCGTCGTGCAGACCCTGGGCGACCTGTTGTCGTTGCCGGGCGTGTTCGTGTTCGGCAGCAACGACTACTTCGGGCCGACGATGAAGAACCCGTTGAACTACTTGACCAACCCCCGGCATCGCGTCCACGGGGAGCCGCTGCCCTGGCAGGACCTGCGGGCAGCGTTCACCGAACGCGGCTGGCTGGATATGACGCACACGCGCCGCGAGCTCGAGGTGGCCGGGCTGCGGATCGCCGTCGCGGGCGTGGACGACCCGCACCTGTCCCGCGACCGCTACGACACCATCGCCGGCCCCGCCAGCCCCGCCGCGAACCTGACGCTGGGCCTGACGCATTCGCCAGAACCTCGAGTGCTGGATCGCTTCGCGGCCGACCGCTATCAGCTGGTGATGGCCGGCCACACCCATGGCGGGCAGCTTTGCCTGCCCTTCTACGGCGCGATCGTGACCAACTGCGACCTGGACAGGTCACGGGCCAAGGGCGCGTCTCAGTGGGGCGCACACACGCAGCTGCACGTTTCGGCGGGTATCGGCACGTCGCCGTATTACCCGATCCGGTTCTGTTGCCGGCCCGAGGCCACATTGCTGACGCTGGTGGCGGCGCCGATCGGGGGCCGTGACGCCGGAAGCCGGGCGGGCCAGTCCCACCCGGCAGTTTCAGCGCGGTGACCGACAAGGCCTTCATCGCCGTTCGCAGCCAACCACGTTCGTGGATGGACAACGCGGTCAGGTTGATTGAGGCCGACGCGCGCCGTAGCGCCGACACGCATCTGCTGCGCTATCCCCTGCCGATGGCCTGGTGTGACGGCGTCGACGTGCAGCTGTATCTCAAGGACGAGACGACCCACATCACCGGCAGCCTCAAGCACCGGCTGGCACGATCGTTGTTCCTCTATGCGCTGTGCAACGGTTGGATCGGTGAGGACACCACCGTGATCGAGGCGTCGTCGGGCTCGACGGCGGTCTCCGAGGCGTATTTCGCCGCGCTACTGGGTCTGCCGTTCATCGCGGTGATGCCATCGTCGACAAGTGCCGCGAAAATCGCGCTGATCGAATCCCAAGGCGGCCGTTGCCATTTCGTGGCCGAATCCTCTCAGGTTTACGCCGAGGCCGAACGGCTGGCGGCAGAGACCGGTGGGCACTACCTCGACCAGTTCACCAACGCGGAGCGGGCGACCGACTGGCGCGGCAACAACAACATCGCCGAGTCGATCTTCGATCAGATGGCTAACGAGTCGCACCCGGTTCCGGAGTGGATCGTGGTCGGAGCGGGCACCGGCGGCACCAGCGCCACCATCGGCCGCTACATCCGTTATCGGCGCTACGCCACCAAGCTGTGTGTCGTGGACCCGGAGAACTCCGCGTTCTTTCCCTCGTATGCGCAGGGCAGCAGTGACGTCGTGACGGGGGTGTAGTCGCGGATCGAGGGCATCGGACGGCCGCGCGTCGAGCCGTCATTCCTGCCCGACGTGGTCGATCGCATGGAGACGGTTCCCGATGCTGCGTCAGTCGGGGCCGCCCGGCACGTCAGCGTGGTGTTGGGGCGTCGGGTCGGCCCGTCAACGGGGACGAATCTGTGGGGAGCGTTCAGCCTGCTGGCGGAGATGATCGCCGAGCGCCTCAGCGGGTCGGTGGTGACCCTGCTCGCCGACAGTGGTGACCGCTACGCGGACACCTACTTCTGCGATGAGTGGCTGACCAGCCAGGGGCTGGACCCCTCGGAATCCTCGGAGGTGCTGATCGAGTTCGAGCGGTCGGGCCGCTGGCCCTGATCGTCGGACCCGCCAGTGAGCGGCCCATCGGAGGTCAAAAACAGCCACAGCGCGGCGAGCGCGAAGAAACCCAAGTAGATGGATGCTCCGAGCCCAGTCATCTTGTGCCTCACTTGATCGGTTTTGGCGGCAACTGCCGCTAGTCTGCACAACGCCACCGACAAGTCAGATCGATCCCTCGGCGTGTCGTGATCTCCGTCTCTACGGAGAGACGATCGCGATCGCGGGCGACCCGCATCGCGTTTGGCTTCTTGCGTTGCAGGTGCGATACGCTGTCGTGGCTTCACGCGGGGTGTGGCGCAGCTTGGTAGCGCGCTTCGTTCGGGACGAAGAGGTCGTGGGTTCGAATCCCGCCACCCCGACAGCGCGAAGCTCTTTCTCGTCGAGCCGTCGCGAAGTCGCACGTTTCACCCAAGGAAACGTGCGAGTTGGCGTCGCGTAACGCGCGCTTAGACCAAAATGCCGATCGCAGGTGCAGTCTTCGGCTGAACCCTGGTTAGCACCATGATCGAGCTCAGCTCGACCAGGCCCACCACCAGCAGTGGCCAGACCGCGCCGGCGGCCAAGCTCAACAACAACGGATGGTCGGGCGGCGACTCGCCAACTGT
>DATARY010000177.1:0-4046 GCA_036263935.1 Mycobacterium sp. | reverse complement strand
TCCACGGCCAAGAACATCATCATGGCGGTCATCGGAGCGATCTGGTTGGTGGTCGTCGGCTGGCTGACGATCTGGCCGTTCTTGAATTGGTGGACAACGCATTTCGTCATCACCGACCGGCGCGTGATGTTCCGCCATGGGCTGCTGACCAGATCGGGCATCGACATTCCGCTGGCGCGGATCAACAGCGTCGAGTTCCGGCACGCCGTCTTCGACCGCATAATGCGCACTGGCACCCTGATCATCGAATCCGCGTCGCAGGATCCCCTGGAGTTCCACGACATTCCGCGCGTGGAGCGGGTTCACTCACTGCTGTATCACGAAGTCTTCGACACCCTGGGCTCGGAGGAATCGCCGAGCTGAGCGATCCGTCGGGCGCGGCGGCCGGGGCGGCGCAACGACGTGACGTTGGCGTCGCGCAGAATCGGGTCGCGCACGTCCTCGAGGGCCTCGGCGATGCCGCCGTCGGTGAGCGTGGCCTCGATCGCCTTGTCCGGGTTGCGGCCGAATTCGTCGGGGAACACCCAGCGGCGAAAGGCCCAGAACCGGAAGGCCATCTGCAGCAGGTTGCCGATGATGTAGGCGGAGATGAAGTCGGCGATGTTCTCCACCGTCAGCGACACGTAGGGGACGCGCAGCTGCAGCACATAGCTCGAGAACCACAGCGGGGCCATGCTCAGCAGCACCCCGACGCCGCTGAACGCGAAGAACATCAGTGCCTCGTGGTGACGCTCACGGCCGCCACGGCCGCGGAAGCTCCATTCGCGGTTGAGGATGTACGACGCGATCACCGCGACGATCCCTGCGATGATCTTCGCCGTGACCGGCTTGGGCTCCAGCACCGTAAGCTTCAGCGTGTAGAAGACCGCCGAGTCGACGACGAAGGTCGTCGCGCCGACGATCGCGAACTTGATGAGCTCGTGATGCCGTTCGGCGTACGGCCGGATCGGGCGTGGCAGCCGCGCGATCGTTGCATCGGTGAAGGACACAGCAGCGCAGCCTACGCAAATCAGCATGGATACGCGTACCCGTGCAGGTCACGGTATAGAAACCCAGCGGTTACGGCCATGACAACATAGGCAGGTGCCCCGTAACCCCAGCACGCCCCCGGTGGTGACCATGATCGGCGGCGGGCAGCTGGCCAGAATGACCCATCAGGCGGCCATCGCGCTCGGTCAGACACTGCGCGTGCTGGCCGCCGATCCGGACGACCCGGCCGCTCAGGTCACCCCCGATGTGGTGATCGGCTCGCACACAGACCTGGATGCACTGCGCCGCGCCGCCTCAGGCTGCGATGCGCTGACCTTCGATCACGAACACGTGCCGACCGAACTGCTGGAGAAGCTGGTCGCCGACGGGGTGAACGTCGCCCCACCACCGTCGGCGTTGATCCACGCCCAGGACAAACTCGTGATGCGGCGGCGGCTCGAGGCGCTCGGCGCTCCCGTGCCGCGGTTCGCGGAGGTGACCGAGGCGGCCGACGTGGACGCGTTCGCCGCCCACGTCGACGCGCCGATCGTGGTCAAGACGGCGCGCGGCGGCTACGACGGCCGGGGGGTCACGCTGGCGCGTGACCTGGCCGAGGCGCGCGATGCCGCCCAGCGCTATCTGGCCGAAGGGGTGGCGGTGCTGGTCGAGGAGAAGGTGGCGCTACGCCGCGAACTGTCCGCCCTCGTGGCGCGCTCGCCGTTCGGGCAGGGCGCGGCGTGGCCGGTGGTGCAGACCGTGCAGCGCGACGGCACCTGCGTCGAGGTGATCGCACCGGCGCCCCGCCTTGACCCCGAACACGCCAGCGCCGCAGGACAGTTGGCGCTGCGGCTGGCGGCCGAACTCGGCGTAATTGGCGTGCTGGCCGTCGAGTTGTTCGAGACAGTCGACGGCGCCCTGATCGTCAACGAGCTGGCAATGCGGCCGCACAACTCCGGTCACTGGACTATGGACGGCGCAAGGACCGGCCAGTTCGAACAACATCTGCGCGCGGTGCTGGACTATCCGCTCGGGAACACGGCGCCGATCACGCCGGTGACTGTGATGGCCAATGTGCTTGGCGCAGAACAAATTCCCACGATGAGCATGGACGAGCGGATACATCATCTGTTCGGCCGGATGCCTGACGTCAGGGTCCATATGTACGGCAAGGGTGAGCGGCCCGGTCGAAAGATCGGGCACGTCAACATCCTCGGCGCGGCCGCCGGCTCGGTCGACGACGACGCATACGTCGCGGATGTGCGGGAACGGGCCGCCCGGGCCGCACACTGGTTGTCGAATGCCGAGTGGACGGATGGATGGAGTCAACATGACTGACGCGCCGGCACCGCGGGTCGGCGTGATCATGGGCAGCGACAGCGACTGGTCGGTGATGAAAGACACCGCGCACGCGCT
Organism: Mycobacterium sp.; assembly: GCA_036263935.1. Classification (GTDB taxonomy): domain Bacteria; phylum Actinomycetota; class Actinomycetes; order Mycobacteriales; family Mycobacteriaceae; genus Mycobacterium. The sequence continues at coordinate 1,664 of DATARY010000177.1, read as the reverse complement.
GGCCGAATTCGACGTGCCGTTCGAAGTCGGTGTGGTGTCGGCGCATCGCACGCCGGGTCGCATGCTGGACTACGCACGGACCGCGGCAGGCCGCGGCATCGAGGTGATCATCGCCGGCGCCGGCGGAGCGGCGCACCTGCCCGGTATGGTCGCCGCCGCCACACCTCTTCCGGTAATCGGGGTACCGGTACCACTGGCCAAGCTGGACGGCTTGGATTCGCTGCTTTCCATCGTGCAGATGCCCGCGGGTGTGCCGGTGGCAACGGTCTCGATTGGCGGTGCCCGAAACGCCGGACTGCTGGCGGTCCGCATCCTCGGATCGTCCGATTCCGGACTGCGCGAGCGTATCGTCGCTTTTCAGGCCGAGCTCGAAGCGTCGGTACTGATAAAGGATGCGGCCTTACGTGATCAGTTGCTCGGAGAATAACGAACCGAGCTATTGCGTGCCTCGCACGCCGCCCGTACCCCTGCGGCCCGCGAGCGCGACCGTTCGGGCGCGGTAAAGTTACCTCCGAGTAGCAAGGAGTCCTCATGGCTGGCTGGGCGGGTGATGCGTCGTTCGATGCAATCAAGCTCTCCGACGAGCACAACGAGATGCGCGCGGTTCTGCGCGACCTCTGCGACAAGGAGATCGCACCGTACGCGGCCGATGTGGATGAGAAGGCGCGCTACCCGGACGAGGCGTTGGCCGCGTTGACCTCCTCGGGGTTCGCCGCCGTTCACATTCCTGAGGAGTACGGCGGCCAGGGCGGCGACTCGGTGGCGGCCTGCATCGTCATCGAAGAGGTTGCGCGAGTGTGCGCGTCGTCATCGTTGATCCCGATCTGCAACAAGCTGGGCACGATGGGCCTGCTTATGCGGGGCAGCGAGGAGCTCAAGAAGCAGGTGCTACCCACGATCGCCGCCGGCGAGGCCGTGGCGTCATACGCGCTCTCCGAACGTGAGGCCGGCAGCGACGCGGCGTCGATGCGCACGCGGGCGCGTCAAGAGGGCGAGGAGTGGGTCCTCAACGGGGCCAAGTGCTGGATCTCCAACGGCGGCCACTCGACCTGGTACACCGTGATGGCGGTGACCGACCCGGACAAGGGCGCCAACGGCATCTCCGCTTTTGTCGTGCACAAGGACGACCCCGGCTTCTCCGTTGGCCCGAAGGAACGCAAGCTCGGCATCAAGGGTTCGCCCACCACCGAGCTGTACTTCGAGGACTGCCGCATCCCCGGCGATCGGATCATCGGCGAGCCGGGCACCGGTTTCAAGACTGCATTAGCCACTCTTGACCACACCCGTCCGACGATCGGCGCCCAGGCCGTCGGGATCGCCCAGGGAGCGCTGGAGGCCGCGGTCGCATACACGAAGGAGCGCAAGCAGTTCCGGAAGTCGATCGCCGATTTCCAGGCGGTCCAGTTCATGCTCGCAGACATGGCGATGAATATCGAGGCCGCGCGGCTGATGGTGTACTCGGCCGCGGCCCGTGCCGAGCGTGGTGAGGCAGGGCTCGGATTCATCTCATCGGCGGCGAAGTGCTTCGCGTCTGACGTGGCGATGGAAGTAACCACCGATGCCGTTCAGTTGTTCGGCGGATATGGATACACCACGGACTTTCCGGTCGAGCGGTTCATGCGCGACGCCAAGATCACCCAGATCTACGAGGGCACCAACCAGAT
>DATARY010000150.1:0-45537 GCA_036263935.1 Mycobacterium sp. | reverse complement strand
TCGAATGTCAACTGGCCCCGCCACATTGTGCCCGTCCAATTGAAAAACTTGATTCCCGTCGGAATTGCGATCAGGAACGTCATGAAGGAGAAGAACGGCAGCAGCACCGCCCCCGTCGCGAACATGTGATGCGCCCACACCGCGACGGAAAGGGCCGTAATCGACCATGTCGCGTACACCAGTGTGGTGTAGCCAAAGATCGGCTTGCGGGAAAACACCGGAATGATCTCGGTGACGATCCCGAAGAACGGCAGCGCCACGATGTACACCTCGGGGTGGCCGAAGAACCAGAACAGGTGCTGCCACAGGATCGCGCCACCGTTGGCCGCGTCGTAGATGTGCGCGCCGAGATGGCGGTCGGCGGCGAGGCCGAACAACGCGGCGGTGAGGATCGGAAAGGCAAGCAGCACAAGCACGTTCGTGGCCAGGATGTTCCAGGTGAAAATCGGCATCCGGAACATCGTCATGCCGGGGGCGCGCATACACACGATCGTCGTTGTGAAGTTGACCGCGGCCAGGATGGTGCCGAGGCCGGAGACGATCAACCCCACGATCCACAGGTCGCCGCCGGGACCCGCGGAGTGGATGGCGTCGCTGAGCGGGGTGTAGCCGGTCCAGCCGAAGTCCGCCGCGCCGCCGGGGACGATGAAACCCGAGAAGACGATCAAGCCGCCGAACAGGAACAGCCAGTAGGAAAACGCGTTGAGCCGCGGGAAGGCCACGTCGGGCGCGCCGATCTGCAGCGGAAGGACGACGTTGGCGAAGCCGAACACGATCGGGGTGGCATAGAGCAGCAGCATTACCGTGCCGTGCACGGTGAACAGCTGGTTGTACTGCTCATTGGACAGAAACTGCAGGCCGGGCAGCGCCAGCTCCGTGCGCATCAGCAATGCCATCAGCCCAGCCGCCAGGAAGAAGACGATCGCCGTTGCGATGTACATCTGACCCAGCACCTTCGGATCGGTGGTGGTGATCAGGTTGTAGAACACTTCGCCCTTGGACCGCCTGCGAGGCGGGAAGGGTCGGACGGCTTCAAGATCAGACACACGGGTGCCCGCGCCGGCGTCGGTGACCACGGAGAGCGGATACCCACGCGACGTCGGTCGAAACTACAAATAGATAGGCTTTGCCTGTGTCCGATCGGAGAGGAATGTCAACTCGGCGCATTCACGTCATCGGAATCGGTGCCGGCGACCCCGACTACGTAACGGCGCAAGCAATTTCGGCGCTCAACGACACCCAGGTCTTCTTCGCGATGGACAAGGGCGAGACAAAGGGCGACCTGGTTGCCCTGCGGCGCCTGATCTGCGACCGGTTCATCCGCGAGCCCGGCTACCGGTTCGTCGAGCTGCCCGACCCACCCCGCGCCAAGGACGGCGACTACCGGCAAGCCGTCGCCGATTGGCACGCGGCGCGCGCCCGAATCTGGGCCGACGCGATCGCGACGGAACTACCGCCCGACGGCGTCGGCGCATTCCTGGCGTGGGGCGACCCGTCGCTGTATGACAGCACGCTGCGAATCCTGGACCGGGTGGCCGCACATGTCGACATCGTCTACGACGTGATCCCGGGTATCACCGCGATCCAGGCGCTGACCGCCCGGCATCGCATCCCGCTCAACGACGTTGGCGAGCCCGTCCTCATCACCACCGGACGGCAGCTGCGCGACCACGGCTTGTCGGGCAGCGCGGTGGTGATGCTCGATAGAGACTGCTCCTTCCAGGGGTGCCCTACCGATACCCGGATTTGGTGGGGCGCCTATCTGGGCACGCCCGACGAGTTGCTGGTGTCGGGCACCGTCGGCGAGGTGGGTGCCGAGATCGTCGAGCTTCGCGCCGCGGCGCGTGCCCGGCACGGCTGGATCATGGACACCTACATGCTGCGCCCGGCAGACTGACCCGATGGGGTCATTCCTCTTCCGCGCGGTGCTGACCGGGGTGGCGCTGTGGGTGGTCACCCTGATCGTGCCTGGCATCGGCTTTGTCGGCGGCGACACGACTCTGCAGAAGATCGGCATCATCTTCGTTGTCGCGGTGATCTTCGGTGTGGTCAACGCGATCATCAAACCCATCGTGCAGCTCATTTCGATACCGCTGTACATCCTGACCCTCGGCCTGATTCACATCGTCATCAACGCGCTGATGCTGTGGATCACGTCGTGGATCACCGAGAACACGACGCATTGGGGCCTATACATCGAGAGCTTCTGGTGGACGGCGATCTGGGCCGCAATCGTGCTTGCGATCGTGAGCTGGCTGCTGTCCCTTGTGGTCCGTGACACCCGCCGCGTCGCCCGCGATTAACCAGGCACACTGGATATATGCCTGAACTGCCCGAGGTCGAAGCGCTTGCCGACCACCTGCGTCGGCACGCGGTCGGTCTAACCATCGGCCGGATCGACGTGTCGGCGTTGTCCGTACTCAAGACATTCGACCCGCCGATCAACGTGCTGCACGGCCAGACGGTCAGGGGCGCCAACCGGTGGGGCAAGTACCTGGGACTGCAGGCCGGCGAGTTGCACCTGATCACGCACCTGTCGCGGGCAGGCTGGCTGCGGTGGTCGGACAAGCTCGCCGCGGCGCCGCTGAAGCCGGGCAAGGGACCGATCGCACTGCGCGTGCATCTCGGAATACCCGGCGCCGCACCGGGATTCGACCTGACTGAGGCCGGCACCCAGAAGCGGCTTGCGGTGTGGCTGGTCGACGACCCCGCGAAGGTGCCGGGGATCGCGGCGCTTGGGCCCGACGCGTTGGAACTGACCGCCGAGGATCTGGCGGGTGTGTTGGCCGGACAAAGCGGCAGGATCAAGACTGTCATCACCGACCAGAAAGTGATCGCGGGCATCGGCAATGCCTACAGCGACGAAATCCTGCATGTGGCCAAGCTTTCGCCGTTCGCCACCGCGGGCAAGCTCACCGACGCGCAACTAGCTGCGCTGCACGACGCGATGATCTCGGTGCTCACCGACGCCGTGGAGCGCTCCGTCGGGCAGCAAGCAGCGACGCTGAAGGGCGAAAAGCGTTCGGGCTTACGGGTCCACGCCCGCACCGGGTTGCCATGTCCGGTGTGCGGCGACACTGTGCGCGAGGTGTCCTTCGCCGACAAGTCGTTCCAGTACTGCCCGACCTGTCAGACCGGCGGCAAGGTGCTGGCCGACCGGCGACTATCGCGATTGCTCAAGTAGCTACGCTAGGCCAGTGACTCCACCGTCTCGGCAGAAGATCTTGATCACCGGTGCGAGCTCGGGCCTTGGTGCCGGCATGGCTCGCGCGTTCGCGGCGAAGGGCCGCGACCTGGCGCTGTGCGCCCGGCGCACCGACCGGCTCGACGAGCTAAAGGCGGAGTTGCTCGAGCGGCATCCCGGCATCACCGTCGCCGTCGCCGCGCTCGACGTCAACGACCACGAACAGGTGCCAAAGGTGTTCGCCGAGCTGTCCGACGAGCTGGGCGGCATCGACAGCATCATTGTCAACGCCGGCATCGGCAAGGGCGCGCCATTGGGCTCGGGCAAGCTGTGGGCCAACAAGGCCACCATCGAGACCAACCTGGTTGCGGCCCTGGTTCAGATCGAGACCGCGATCGAAATGTTCAAGCAGGCCGGCGGCGGTCATTTGGTGCTGGTCTCCTCGGTGCTCGGCAACAAGGGGGTGCCAGGCGTCAAGGCGGCGTATGCCGCCAGCAAGGCCGGGGTGTCGTCGCTCGGCGAGGCGCTGCGGGTTGAATATGCGCATGGCCCGATCAAGGTGACAACGCTCGAGCCCGGCTACATCGAATCGGAGATGACCGCGAAGGCGGGCAGCACGATGCTGATGGTCGACAACGTCACAGGCACCAGGGCGATGGTCGACGCGATGGAGCGCGAACCCGGTCGTGCTGCGGTGCCGTGGTGGCCGTGGGCTCCGCTGGTGCAGCTGCTGAAGGTGCTGCCGCCGCGGCTGGCGTCACGCTTCGGCTAGGCGCTTCGGCCGCGCTCCGTGCGGTAGCGGCGCACCAGCGCATCGGTGGAGGAGTCGGACTGCTTGGCGGGCGAGGCATCGGCGGTGATCACCGGAAGCAGCGCCTTGGCCTGCGTCTTGCCGAGTTCGACACCCCACTGGTCGAACGAGTCGATACCCCAGATGACGCCCTCTGTGAACACCTGATGCTCGTAGAGCGCTATCAGCTGGCCGACCACCGACGGGGTCAGCTTGGTGGCCAGGATCGACGTCGTGGGGCGGTTGCCCGGCATAACCTTGTGCGGTACGACGTCGGCCGGCGTGCCTTCGGCGGCTATCTCCTGGGCCGTCTTGCCGAAAGCCAGCACCTGCGTCTGGGCGAAGAAGTTGCTCATCAACAGGTCGTGCATGCTGCCTGCGCCGTCGGCGGTCGCCAGGTCATCGGTGGGTTGGGAGAACCCGATGAAGTCGGCGGGGATCAGCCGGGTACCCTGGTGCAGCAATTGATAGAACGCGTGCTGGCCGTTGGTTCCCGGTTCGCCCCAATAGATTTCGCCGGTGTCGGTGGTGACGGGCGTGCCGTCGGCTCGCACCGACTTTCCGTTGGACTCCATCGTCAGCTGCTGCAGATACGCCGCGAAGCGCGACAGGTCGTTGGAATACGGCAGCACCGCGCGTGACTGGGCGCCGAAGAAGTTGTTGTACCACAGCCCGATGAGGCCAAGCAGCGCGGGGGCATTCGCCTCGAGCGGCGCGGTGCGGAAGTGTTCGTCGACGATGTGGAAACCGGCCAGGAAGTCGGCGAACCGCTCGCGGCCGATGACCGCCATCACCGACAGTCCGATCGCCGAGTCCACCGAGTAGCGACCGCCGACCCAATCCCAAAAGCCGAACATATTGTCGGTGTTGATGCCGAAGTCATCGACCAGCTTCTTGTTCGTCGACACCGCGACAAAGTGCTTCGACACCGCGGCGTCGCCAAGTGCGTCCGTGAGCCAGCGGCGGGCAGCGGTCGCGTTGGTCAGTGTCTCGAGGGTCGAGAACGTTTTGGACGCGACGATGAAAAGCGTTGTGGCAGGGTCTAGTCCATCGACCTTGGCCACCAGGTCGGCAGGGTCGACGTTGGAGATGAATCGCGCGGAGATACCGGCGTCGGCGTAGTGGCGCAGCGCGCCGTACACCATTGCCGGACCCAGGTCCGAACCGCCGATGCCGATGTTGACGACGGTCTTGATGCGTTCGCCGGTGGCGCCGGTCCACTCGCCGCTGCGCAACCGGTCGGTGAAGTCGCCCATCGCGTCCAGCACCGCGTGCACGTCCTCGACGACATTCTGGCCGTCGACGACCAACTCGACGCCGCGGGGATAGCGCAGCGCCGTGTGCAGCACCGCCCGGTTCTCCGAGGTGTTGATGTGAGCGCCGGAGAACATCGCGTCACGGTGCTGCTCCAACCCGGCGGTGCGGGCCAGATCGATGAGCAGCTGCAGCGTCTCCCGGGTGACCCTGTGCTTGCTGTAGTCGATGTAGAGGTCGCCGACCGTCAACGCCAGCTCGGTCCCGCGGGCGGGGTCCTCGGCGAAGAATTCACGCAGATGTTTGGCGCCGATCTCATCGCGATGTCGGGACAGGGCGGCCCACGCGGGTGTCGCGGTTACATCGGAAATCTGCTGGATATCGGCGGTCATGATGATGACCCTAGTGCGGCCGTCCAGGGCGTGGGGGAAGTGCGCGTTGACAGTCAATTGACATCGGTTGACGCGGTCTCCGGCCGAATGTGTCATCGATCGGCCCGAAGGTGTAAATCATGGGTATGGACACTTCCGCACTGCTGGCGTCAGTTCCCACCGGCCTCTGGATCGGCGGCGAGGAACGCCGCGGTTCATCAACCTTCAACGTGCTCGACCCGTCCGACGACCAGGTGCTGACCGCCGTCGCCGACGCCACCCCCGACGATGCGATCGCGGCGCTCGACGCCGCCTGCGCCGTACAGGCGGAATGGGCGGCCACCGCGCCCCGGGAGCGCGGCGAGATCCTGCGCGCGGTGTTCGAGAAGATCACCGAGCGGGCCGAGGACATCGCCACCCTGATGACCCTCGAGATGGGCAAGGTGCTGCCGGAGAGCATGGGCGAGGTCAAGTACGGCGGGGAGTTCTTCCGCTGGTTCGCCGAGGAGGCGGTGCGCATCGGCGGCCGGTACACCCCGAAACCGGCGGGCGACGGCCGCATCATCGTGACGAAACAGCCCGTCGGCCCGTGCTACGCGATCACACCGTGGAACTTCCCGCTGGCCATGGGCACCCGCAAGATCGGCCCGGCGTTCGCGGCGGGCTGCACGATGATCGTCAAACCGGCCCAGGAGACTCCGCTGACGATGCTGTTGCTGGCCAAGCTGATCGACGAGGCGGGTCTGCCCAAAGGCGTGCTTTCGGTGCTGCCCACCAGCAGCCCGGGTGACGTGACGGCCGCGCTGATCGACGACGGCCGGCTGCGCAAGCTGACGTTCACCGGTTCCACCGGCGTGGGTAAGGCGCTGGCCAAGCAGGGCTCCGACAAGCTGCTGCGGCTGTCGATGGAGCTGGGCGGAAACGCGCCGTTCGTGGTGTTCGACGACGCCGACGTGGACGCGGCCGTCGACGGCGCGATCCTGGCGAAAATGCGCAATGGCGGCGAGGCCTGCACGGCCGCGAACCGCTTCCACGTGGCCAATGCCATTCGCGAGGAGTTCACCGAGAAACTGGTCAAGCGGATGAGCGAGTTCACGCTCGGCAAGGGCCTTGACTCGTCGTCGACGCTGGGCCCATTGATCAACGCCAAACAGGTCGCCACCGTCGAGGATCTGGTCTCCGACGCCGTCTCGCGCGGCGCGACCGTGGCGGTTGGCGGCGTCGCCGCTGGCGGGCCGGGCAACTTCTACCCAGCGACGGTGCTCGCCGATGTGCCGCCAGACGCCCGCATCCTCAAGGAGGAGGTGTTCGGGCCCGTCGCGCCGATCACCGGCTTCGACACCGAGGAGGAGGGTGTGGCGGCTGCCAACGACACCGAGTACGGGCTGGCGGCCTACATCTACACCAGGTCGCTGGACCGCGCGCTGCGCGTGGCCGAGGGCGTCCAGTCCGGCATGGTCGGTGTGAACCGCGGTGTGATCTCCGATCCGGCCGCGCCGTTCGGCGGCGTGAAGCAGTCCGGCTTCGGGCGCGAGGGCGGCACCGAGGGGATCGAGGAGTATCTCGACACGAAGTACATCGCGCTGACGAACTAACTGGCGCGCCTTCCGGATTCGGCGGCGGGGGACCCCTAAACTTCGCGCAGTGCGCCCGGTCCGTGTCGCCCTGCGCCGACCCGTCGCGCGGTCCAAGGGCATCCCTGCGCTGGACGGCATCCGTGCCGTTGCGGTTGCGCTCGTGCTCGCCGACCACGGCGGAATCCCCGGCGTGACCGGAGGATTCCTCGGTGTCGACGTCTTCTTCGTCCTCAGCGGATTCCTGATCACGTCGCTACTGCTCGACGAACACGCTCGCACGGACCGGATTGCGTTGGCCGGCTTCTGGATCCGGCGCGCCCGGCGGTTGGTGCCTGCACTGATCGTGACGGTCTTTGCTGTGGTCGCCGCCCGCGAACTGTTCTCGCCCGAGGCCACCGCCACACTGCGGGACGATGCCGTCGCCGCCTTCTTCTGGGTATCCAACTGGGCGTTCGTAGCGCAGAAGACCGACTACTTCTCGCAGGGAAGCCCGCCGTCGCCGCTGCAGCACACCTGGTCGCTTGCCGTGGAGGAGCAGTATTACCTGATCTGGCCGCTGCTGCTGATCGCGGTCGCGTGGATTCTGGCCCGGCGCAGCCCACGCGCGGTGAGGTGGGGTGTTTTCGGGCTCGCCACGGCGGGTGCGACCGCGTCCGCGGCCGCAGCGATCGTGTTCACGTCCGATTCGACGCTGAACCGGATCTACTTCGGCACCGACACCCGTGCGCAGGCGCTGCTGGTTGGCGCTGCGGCGGCGGCCTTGCTGGTGCGGGACTGGTCCGTGTTGACTGCCGGCGGGGCAGTGCGGTCGCGGTGGGGCCGGTGGCTCGCGCGCACGTTGCCGATCATCGGATTGGCGGTGCTGGCGGCGGCGGCGCACTACGCGACGGGCAGCTCCCGCGACTTCCGATACGGCCTGTTGATCGTGGTGGCGGTGGCGGCCGTTCTCGTCGTCGCGCCCGTGGCGCTGGATCAGGGCGGGCTCGTGGCCCGCGCGCTGGCCTGGCGGCCGCTGGTGTGGCTAGGCGCGATCTCGTACGGCGTGTACCTGTGGCACTGGCCGATGTTCTTGGCGCTCAACGGCGAACGCACCGGCTGGTCGGGGTCGTTGCTGTTCGCGCTGCGGTGCGCGGCGACCATCGCGGTGGCCACCGCGTCGTGGTGGCTGCTCGAGCAGCCCATCCGCCGATGGCGTCCGGTGCTGGTGCCGCTGCTGCCGCTTGCGGGCGCGACGGCCGCCACCGCCGCGGCCGTGACGATGCTGGTCCTTCCCGTTGGCGCCAAACCCAGTGACCCGCTGCAGGGCCCTGGCATCGACTCCGCCGCGCTGATCTCGCCGGAAGTGCCCGTCGAGGTCCGGTCGCCGTCGGCGCAGCGCGCCCCGGGCACCAGAACGGTGGCGGTGTTCGGCGACTCCGTCGCGTGGACGATGATGCGCTACCTGCCCCCGGTACCGGGGCTGAGCTTCACCAACTACACGACGATCGGGTGCGGCGTCGCCCGCGGCGGGCCCTACCGGTACGCCGGAGAGACGCTGAATCAAAAACCCGAATGCGACGCGTGGCCGAGCCGGTGGTCCCAACGGATACGCCACGACCGACCCGATGTGGTGCTGCTGATCGTCGGACGCTGGGAGGTTGTCGACCGGATGAGCGAGGGCCGCTGGACCGATATCGGCGATCCGGCCTATGCCGGGTATCTGCGTGGCGAGCTCAACCACGCCCTTGACACGCTCGGCTCGACCGGAGCCCGAATCGTGGTGACGACGGAGCCCTACAACCGGCGCGGCGAGAAGCCTGACGGGAGCCTGTATCCCGAGGACCAACCCGACCGAGCCGACGACTGGAACACGTTGTTACGCAGCGTGGTTGCGAAGCGTCCCAACGTGTCGGTCCTCGACCTCAACAACAAGCTGTGCCCGGACGGCGAGTACACCACAAAGGTCGACGGCATCAAGATGCGCATCGACGGCGTGCACCCCACGCCGGAGGCGGTCAAGTGGTTGACGCCGTGGCTCGCGGACGCGCTGAAGCGCTGACCAGTGCCCGAGTCGGCCGCGGCTTTTTGGCCTTTTGGCCGAGTTGGCGCCGCCTTTTGGCCGACGTCAGTGCCCGAGTCGCCGCGGCTTTTTGGCCGACCTCAGTGCCCGAGTCGGCCGCGGCCCAGGCGCAGCAGCAGCATTGCCAGGTCCTTGCCGTCGGAACCGAGCTCGCTGTAGCGTTCGATGACCTTCATCTCGCGGCTATGTACTAGGCGGGTACCGCCCGAGGCCATCCGGGCTTTGCCGATCAGCTTGGACACCTCGGTGCGGCGCTTGACCGCTTCCAGGATCGCGGCGTCGAGCCGGTCGATCTCCTGGCGCAGGTCGTCGATATCGGGCACCGGTTCGGTTTCGGCTTCGATACTCATGGGATTCTCCGAATTCTCGTTGTGTGGGGGTTCTGGTCTCATCCGGTTTCGGGCCTCACACAAGAGACAAGCCCCGGATCCGGAAGCGGACCGCGGGGCTCTGGGAAGCAGCTAGACCACGGGCACCGCTGGCCGGTACCCGTAGAAAAATCGATGCTGCCTGTTGAGCACGCTTTGAGTGTGCCATCTGAGGCCGCGCCGTGGCAAAAGGCCCGATTGCGCGGCTCGGCCGCGGTGTGGATTGCGCGGCTCGGCCGCGGTGTCCCCTCAGGGCGGTAAGTTGGGGCAGACATGAGTTTGCACGTGACCGATCAAAATCCTGCTGGTGACGACACCGCAGAAAAGCTCCTCGAAGGCCTGAACCCGCAACAGCGCCAGGCGGTGCTGCACGAGGGCTCGCCGCTGCTCATCGTCGCCGGGGCCGGGTCGGGGAAGACCGCGGTGCTGACCCGCCGGATCGCCTACCTGCTGGCAGCCCGAGATGTCGGTGTCGGGCAGGTGCTGGCCATTACCTTCACCAACAAGGCCGCCGCCGAGATGCGCGAGCGGGTGAAGAGCTTGGTGGGCGCCCGGGCTGGGTTCTCTATGTGGGTGTCGACTTTCCACTCCACCTGTGTGCGGATCCTGCGCAACCAGGCCTCGCTGTTGCCGGGGCTGAACTCGAACTTCTCCATCTACGACGCGGACGACTCGCGGCGGTTGCTGCTGATGATCGGCAAGGACATGGGGCTGGACACCAAGCGGTACTCGCCGCGGTTGCTCGCCAACGGGATCTCCAACCTGAAGAACGAGCTGCTCGGTCCGGAGGAGGCCGCCGCCGACGCCGCGAATGCCACCGAGGATCTGCCCCGGATCATCGCCGAGGTCTACTCGGAGTATCAGCGCCGGCTGCGCGCGGCCAACGCGCTCGACTTCGACGACCTGATCGGTGAGACAGTCGCTGTGTTGCAAGCCTTTCCGCAGATTGCGCAATACTACCGCCGCCGGTTCCGCCACATCCTCGTCGACGAGTATCAGGACACAAACCACGCCCAGTACGTGCTTGTTCGCGAGCTCGTCGGCACCGAAACGGTCGACGGGGTGGCACCCGCTGAGCTGTGCGTTGTGGGTGACGCCGACCAGTCCATCTACGCGTTCCGTGGCGCCACGATCCGCAACATCGAGGACTTCGAGCGCGACTTCCCCAATGCCACAACGGTTCTGCTGGAACAGAATTATCGGTCGACGCAGAACATTTTGTCGGCGGCGAACTCGGTGATCTCCCGCAACGCGGGGCGTCGGGAGAAGCGGTTGTGGACCGACGCCGGTGAGGGGGAGCTGATCGTCGGCTACGTCGCCGACAACGAGCACGACGAAGCGCGGTTCGTCGCCGAGGAGATCGACGCGCTCGCCGATGATTCAAATGGAATCTCGTCCGGGTTTAACTACAATGACATCGCTGTCTTCTACCGCACCAATAACTCGTCGCGCGCCCTCGAGGAAGTGTTCATCCGTGTAGGCATTCCGTACAAAGTCGTTGGCGGCGTTCGCTTTTACGAGCGCCGGGAGATCCGCGACATCGTCGCGTATCTGCGGGTGCTTGACAATCCGGGCGACTCGGTGAGCATGCGGCGGATCCTGAACACCCCGCGGCGCGGCATCGGCGACCGGGCTGAGGCGTGCGTGGCGGTGTACGCCGAAAACACCGGCGCCAGTTTCAACGACGCGCTGCAGGCGGCCGCCGAGGGCAAGGTGCCGATGCTCAACACTCGCTCCGAGAAGGCGATTGCGAATTTTGTCGAGATGCTCGACGATCTGCGCGGGCGTCTCGACGGTGAGCTGGGCGAGCTCGTGGAGGCCGTGCTCGACCGCACGGGCTACCGGACCGAGCTGGAATCCTCCAGCGACCCCCAGGATCTGGCGCGACTGGACAACCTCAACGAGTTGGTCAGTGTCGCACACGAATTCAGCACCGACCTGGCGAACGCCCAGGCGCTCGGCGACATCGATCCCGAGGACGAGGACATCCCCGACACCGGCGTGCTCGCGCAGTTCCTTGAGCGGGTGTCGCTGGTCGCCGACGCCGACGAGCTCCCAGAGCACGGCGCCGGTGTGGTGACGATGATGACGCTGCACACCGCCAAAGGCCTCGAATTCCCCGTTGTTTTCGTCACCGGCTGGGAGGACGGGATGTTCCCGCACATGCGGGCGCTCGGCGATCCGACCGAGCTCTCCGAGGAGCGGCGGCTGGCGTACGTCGGCATTACCCGGGCCCGCCAGCGGCTGTACGTCAGCCGGGCCAAGGTCCGCTCGTCGTGGGGCCAGCCGATGCTCAACCCCGAGTCGCGATTCCTGAAGGAGATCCCGCAGCACCTGATCGACTGGAGGCGCACAGACCCGGGCCCCTCGTTCAGCGCCCCGGTCAGTGGGGCGGGGCGGTTCGGGATGCCAAGGCCGTCTCCGGCGCGTTCGTCGGCCGGGAAGCGCCCGCTGCTGCTGCTCGAACCCGGTGACAGGGTCAACCACGACAAGTACGGCCTGGGCCGTGTCGAGGAAGTCTCCGGCGTCGGCGAATCGGCCATGTCGCTCATCGACTTTGGCAGTTCAGGGCGTGTCAAGTTGATGCACAACCACGCCCCGGTGACCAAGCTTTAGGCCTGGCAGCGGCCTGTCCTCGAGATCGACGTTTTGCAGGCGTCAACTCGAACTTTCTCTGCAAAGAGTCGATTTCGGCGCGGGTCACCCGGACTGGGGCCGCGCCCATCGCCGGGTGGCCGGCAACAGCGCGAACAGGATGCCGGCCACCGGCAACACCGGAATGGCGTAGACCACCGGCGGCAGCTTCGCGCCCGCGACGAACAGGCTCGAAAAGATCAGCAGCGCAACGATCGACCCCACCACGATCAGCAGCCGGCCCATTCGGCGACGCAGCAGCAGGGCAATCAGCCCGCCGATGGTGGCCGCCGCGGAGATCGCCGTCAGGAAGCCCACGGCGATGCAGAACAGCCGATCTGATCGCCACCAGCCGGTGATCAGGCTGGTGGCGATCACGGCCGTCGCCCAGCCGGACAGGATGGCCACCACGGCGGTGGCGATGGCGGCCCTCGGGTTGGCCGCCCGGCGCCTGCCGATGGCGACAGGCTTTGCGCGTGGTAAGTAGGCGGTGCGCGTTTCCTCGGTTATCGCCGGGATCTCACCCGTGGGATGGCGGCGGATGATGCTGGTCTGCGGCTCCGCCGCGGCGGGCATCGGCGTGGACGGGGTGCCGCCGTCGGATGTTCGCCGGATGCGTGGTCGATCGTCAGAGGGTTGTTGGTCGGACTGGCCGTCGCTCACATCTAGCCAACGTAGTTGCCCGGCGACAGTCCTCGCTGCGCCAGCCACGGCACCGGGTCGATCCGGTTGGTTCCGTTGAGCAGAACCTCGAAGTGCAAATGCGGCCCGGTGGAGTTGCCGCGGTTGCCGATCGTGGCGATCTGATCGCCGGCCATCACCCGCTCGCCGATGCTGACAACCCACGTGTTGACGTGGCCATACAGGGTGACGGTGCCGTCGTTGTGACGCAGCTTGACCCAGGCGCCGTATCCCGCGGTCGGGCCGGCGTCGATGACCACGCCGTCGGCGACGGCCACGATCGGGGTGCCGATCGAGTTGGCGAGGTCGATGCCCGCGTGCAGCACACCCCACCTGTATCCGAAGCCGGAGGTAAACACGCCCTTGGTCGGCATGACGAACAGCGGCCGGTTCATTCGCGCTTCGCGCTCCGCACGCTCCTGCGCGAATGCCGCGGCCTTGACGACCTCCTCGGCATGTACGGAGGAATTGGCGGCAGGTGCGACGGCGACAACCTGCATGCCGTCCACCGAGCCGTTGATCGCCCCACCGCTCATCGCGGATTGGCCGGCGGCCAGCATCGTTTCCTCGGGCGCCTTGTGCTCGGCCGCGGTGGTCATCGTGTACGCACCCGCCGCTGTGGCGCCCGCCGCCATCGCGGCGATCATCAGCCTGCTCTTGACGGCGCCTGCGGTTTCCTTGCGGTGCAGGCCGCGGCGGCTGATGTCGATGACATCGGTCGCGGCGACACCGTTACTCACGTCGGTGTGGCTGTCGCGGTAGGCGTGGGTTGAGGGGCGCTCCTCGTGCGAGTCGGGCCGGAACTTCGACGGGACGGCCAGCCGCAGCGGGATCAGATCGTCGGTGTCGTGCATGTCGTCGAGCTCGGGCGCGTGGATGACCTGCGACTCGCGGTCGAACGCGCTATGCTCGCGAAACTCCAGGTCAGCGAGGTTGCCGAACTCGTTGAACGGGATGATGTCGGTGATTTCGGCGGCTTTTTCGGGGGCCTCAAAGGCGATTCTGCTGTTGCGAGCGTTTGTCGAAACTCCGTCAGGAGACCGGAACGATCGGTGCGAAGCCAACCTGGACTGTCCTTCTAGTCGTGACCAGAACGTTATCGAGACCAGAGGACGTTAACCAAATTCCAATCTTGGTGGCAACCCGTGCGGTAATTCCGTCGAGGATTGTGACTTGTATCACCATCACCCGGCGGTGAGATCTACCACATGAGTGGTAGGCGATGCCATCCCTTTCGGCAGCTGTCGATAAAGTTCCCCCGAGCCCATCGGGCGTAAACCTTCGCAGTCAACGCCGACAGACAGTGAGTCCATGGATCTCTTCGAATACCAGGCAAAAGAGCTGTTCGCCAAGCACAACGTGCCCACGACCCCCGGTCGGGTGACCGACACGCCGGAGGGCGCCAAGGCGATCGCCGAGGAAATCGGCAAGCCCGTCATGGTCAAGGCGCAGGTCAAGACCGGCGGCCGCGGTAAGGCCGGCGGCGTGAAGTATGCGGCCACCCCCGAAGACGCGTACACCCACGCGCAGAACATTCTCGGCCTCGACATCAAGGGCCACATCGTCAAAAGGTTGCTGGTGTCCGAGGCCAGCGACATCGCCGAGGAGTACTACATCTCCTTCCTGCTCGACCGGGCCAACCGGACCTACCTGGCGATGTGCTCCGTCGAAGGCGGCATGGAGATCGAAGAGGTCGCCGCGACCAAACCGGAGCGGCTGGCCAAGGTGCCCGTCGACGCCGTCACGGGCGTGGACCTCGCGTTCGCCCGCTCCATCGCTGCGCAGGGCCACCTGCCCGCCGAGGTGCTCGATGCGGCGGCGGTAACCATCGCCAAGCTCTGGGAGGTGTTCGTCAAGGAGGACGCCACGCTGGTGGAGGTCAACCCGCTGGTGCGCACGCCCGATGACCAGATCCTGGCGCTGGACGGCAAGGTCACGCTCGACGCCAATGCCGATTTCCGCCAGCCGGGCCATGCCGAGTTCGAGGACAAGGACGCCACCGACCCGCTAGAGCTAAAGGCCAAGGACCACCACCTCAACTACGTCAAGCTCGACGGGCAGGTCGGCATCATCGGCAACGGCGCCGGCCTTGTGATGTCCACGCTCGACGTGGTCGCCTACGCCGGCGAGAAACACGGCGGCGTCAAGCCCGCCAACTTCCTCGACATTGGTGGCGGCGCGTCGGCCGAGGTGATGGCCGCAGGGCTGGACGTTATCCTCGGTGACAGCCAGGTCAAGAGTGTGTTCGTAAACGTCTTCGGCGGTATCACTGCATGCGACGCGGTCGCCAACGGCATCGTCACGGCGCTGCAGATCCTCGGCGACGAGGCGAACAAACCGCTGGTGGTGCGCCTAGACGGCAACAACGTCGAGGAGGGGCGACGCATCCTGGCCGAGGCCAACCATCCATTGGTGACCGAGGTGGGCACGATGGACGAAGCCGCCGATGTTGCAGCGGCGATGGCCGCGAGCGCCTGAAAGGACTGGCATGGCAATCTTTTTGACCAAGGACAACAAGGTCATCGTCCAGGGCATCACCGGCGCGGAGGCCACCACCCACACCGCGCGGATGCTGAAGGCCGGTACCCAGATCGTCGGCGGCGTCAACGCGCGCAAGGCCGGAACGACGGTGTCGCACAAGGACAAAGGTGACAACGACATCGAGCTGCCGGTGTTCGGCACGGTTGTCGAAGCCATCGAAAAGACCGGCGCCGACGTGTCGATCATCTTTGTGCCGCCGAAGTTCGCCAAGGACGCGATCATCGAGGCCATCGACGCCGAGATCCGGCTACTGGTGGTCATCACCGAGGGAATCCCTGTGCAGGACAGCGCATATGCGTGGGCCTATAACGTCAAGAAGGGCACCAAGACCCGCATTATCGGCCCAAACTGTCCGGGCATCATCACGCCCGGCCAGGCGCTGGTCGGCATCACGCCGGCCAACATCAGCGGCCCCGGTCCGATCGGCCTGGTGTCCAAGTCCGGCACGCTGACCTACCAGATGATGTTCGAGTTGCGCGATTTCGGGTTCTCGACGTCCATCGGGATCGGGGGCGACCCAGTCATTGGCACCACCCACATCGATGCCATCGAGGCGTTCGAGAAGGACCCCGACACCAAGCTGATCGTGATGATCGGCGAGATCGGCGGCGACGCCGAGGAACGCGCGGCGGAGCACATCAAGGCCAACGTGTCCAAGCCGGTCGTCGGTTATGTCGCGGGTTTCACCGCGCCCGAGGGCAAGACCATGGGCCATGCCGGCGCGATCGTCTCGGGGTCATCGGGCACCGCCCAGGCCAAGAAGGAGGCGCTCGAGGCGGCCGGTGTCAAGGTGGGCAAGACCCCGTCGGAGACCGCCCGACTGGCCCGGGAGATCCTGCAAAGCCTGTGAGGTTCGCCGCAGGATTGTCAGCAGTCTGCGGCAATCGATTAGCCTGACGAATTAACTCGCGTCAGGAGGCTTGTAATGGCTGTGGACCCGCGCACGCCCGTGATCGTTGGCGTCGGCCAGTTCACCGAGAACCTCGATAACCCCGGCTATCGCGGCATGTCATCGGTGGAGCTCGCCACCGCGGCAGCGGACGCGGCGCTGCGTAACACCGGCGCCCGCGTCGCCGCGGTCGCCCGGGCCATCGACACCGTCGCCGGGGTACGCCAGTTCGAGCTGTCCGGTCCGGCCCCCGCTCCGCTGGGCCGGTCGACGAACTACCCGCGGTCGGTCGCGCGCCGCGTCAGCGCCGAGCCGGCGCGGGCGATCCTGGAAGTCGTTGGCGGACAAGGGCCCCAGCATCTGGTCACCGAGTTCGCGGGTGCTATCGCGGCGGGCACGGCCGACGTGGTGATGCTGCTCGGATCCGAGAACACGTCCTCCATCCGGTACTTCGCCGATCGCGAGGATAAGCCGGACTTCACCGAGACCATCGACGGACAGCTCGAAGATCGCGGCTTCGGCTACGACGGCATCTTCAGCGAGTACACCCTGAGCCATGGATTAAGCGGCGCTCCAGTGCAATACGGGCTCCTCGAGAACGCCCGACGTGGCCGGCTCGGCCTCAGCCCGGCGGATTACCGGCAGCGAATGGGCGAGCTGTTCGCCCCCTTCAGCAAGGTGGCGGCCAAGAATTCATTCTCGTCGTCGCCGGTCGAACGTTCGGTCGAGGAGCTCACCACGGTCACCGACAGCAACCGGATGATTTGCGATCCGTACCCGCGTCTGTTGCTGGCCCGCGATCAGGTCAATCAGGGCGCGGCGGTGCTGATGATGTCGGTGGCGGCGGCCAGCAAGCTGGGCGTGCCGGAGGAAACCTGGGTCTACCTACGCGGCCACGCCGACATGGTGGAGCAGAAGCTGCTCGATCGGGCCGACGTGAGCAGCAGCCCCGCCTCTGTGATGGCCGTGCGCGAAGCGCTGTCGGTGGCTGGCATCGGCCTCGACGACATCGCGACCTTCGATCTCTACAGTTGCTTCCCGATCCCGGTGTTCAACGTCTGCGACGGTGTGGGGTTGGCCGCCGACGACCCGCGTGGTCTCACGCTGACAGGCGGGTTGCCGTTCTTCGGCGGTCCCGGAAACAACTACTCGATGCACGGCATCGCCGAGACCGTCCGCGAAATGCGCGACCGGCCAGGACAATTCGGCCTTGTCGGTGCCAACGGTGGCATCATGAGCAAATATTCAGTCGGCGTGTACTCGACCGAGCCCGGCGGCTGGACGTCCGACAACAGCGCAGCGCTGCGCGAGGAGGTGGCCGGGTACCCCAAGGTGCCCGTCACCGTCGCCGCCGACGGCTCCGCCACTATCGAGACGTACTCCGTCCGGTACGACTGGCCGGTCCGCACCGGCATCATCATGGGTCGGCTGGACTCCGACAACAGCCGGTTCATGGCCGTCACCAACGACGAGGATCTGGTTGCACTGCTGGCCGACGGCGATCCGCTCGGCGCGCAGATCGTGGTGCGGTCAACCGAGCACGGCAACCGCGCGTCGCTGAACTAGACCGCGGCGGCGAGTTTTCCGGCCAACCGTTCGACGTGGGCGGTCACTTCGTCTTCGGATTTGTCGGGGAGGCCGAAGAGGACTTCGGTGACGCCGAGGTCGGCCCAGCGGGCCAGTTTGTCTGGGTCGGGTTTGAAGTCCAGCGCGACGATCTGCGGGGCGCCGTCGCGTTCGGCGGCGGCCCAGGTGTCCTGCAGCAGTTTGACCGGAGCGTCGATGTCGAAGTCGCGTGGCGTAGTGATCCAGCCGTCGGCGGACCGCGCGATCCATTTGAAGTTCTTCTCGGTGCCCGCCGAGCCCACCAGGATGGGGATGTGGGTCTGGATCGGCTTGGGCCAGGCCCAGCTGGGCCCGAAGTTCACGAACTCGCCCTCGTAGGACGCTTCTTCTTCGGTCCACAGGGCGCGCATGGCTTCGAGGTATTCACGCAGCATGGTGCGGCGCCGTGCGGGAGGCACGTTGTGGTCGGCCAGCTCGTCGGTGTTCCAGCCAAACCCGACGCCGAGGCTCACCCGCCCGCCGGAGAGATGGTCGAGGGTGGCGATGGATTTGGCCAAGGTGATGGGGTCGTGTTCGACGGGCAGCGCGACCGCGGTGGATAGCCGCACCCGCGAGGTGACCGCGCAGGCGGTGCCCAACGACACCCAGGGGTCCAGGGTGCGCATGTAGCGATCATCGGGCAGTGTCTCGTCCCCGGTGGTGGGGTGGGCGGCCTGGCGTTTGACCGGGATGTGGGTGTGTTCGGGCACGTAGAACGTGGCAAAACCGTGGTCATCGGCCAGCTTGGCCGCCGCCGCCGGAGTGATCCCGCGGTCACTGCTGAACAGTACGAGCCCGTAATCCATGCCAAGAATTAGAACGTGTTCCAGTCTGGGGGGCAAGGGCGGGGTCCCCGGCGCTTCGCGTACCCCTCCGAGCGGCGGGCTCGAATCCGCGTAACCCAACCAATCGCGACGCATCGGGTTCTCGGGTGGCAGTTGGTCGGCACCGGGCACCGGATTGGGCGACCGTGAACCCGGCCAGCTACGCGGTGCCAACCCCACCACCCGCGGGGGATCCGTCGGTTTCGGTCTCGATGCCGCGCGCCTTCCGATCCGGTTCGCGGAATCCTGCGATCCGGCCGATCGCGCGTTGGCGGCTTCGATGTGCCGAGTCGTCGGCGCTTCAGGTGGCATTCCCGCCGTGCGCAATCTGGACGGATCGCCGGCCGGTGACTGGCAGCATCCGGTCGGCTGGGTCGCCGCCGCAGCGACCGATGAGGCCGCGGGTGATTCCGACGCCGCGGCCAATCGCCTCGACGAGGCGGCCGCACTGGAGACGCGGTTTCCCACCTACTACGGCGCCGCCTGGGTGGCACTTGGCCGCATCATGCTGGCCACTTCGCTTCTCGGCGAGTGTCCGGCAGGGTCGTTTCCTTCACCGCGATCCTTACCGATGACAACCGCCGCGACCGGCGCTGGGATGGCACACCATGACGACTGAACGCATCGCGGACCACGTCAGGTTTGCGTACTGGGTGCCCAATGTCAGCGGCGGCCTAGTCACCAGCGACATCGAGCAGCGCACCGACTGGAACTACGAATACAACGTCAAACTTGCGCAGACCGCGGAGAACAACGGGTTCGAATACGCCCTGTCGCAGGTCCGCTACGAGGCCAGCTACGGCGCCGAATATCAGCACGAGTCCACCAGCTTCACGCTCGCGCTGCTGTTGGCCACACAGCGGCTCAAGGTGATCGCCGCCGTCCACCCTGGGCTGTGGCAGCCCGCCGTGCTGGCAAAGCTGGGCGCCACGGCCGACCACCTCTCCGGCGGCCGGTTCGCGGTGAACGTGGTGTCCGGCTGGTTCAAGGATGAGTTCACCCACCTGGGCGAGCCGTGGCTGGAGCACGACGAGCGGTACCGGCGCAGCGCGGAGTTCCTGCAGGTGCTGCGCAAGATCTGGACCGAGGACAACGTCGACTTCCGCGGCGACTTCTATCGCATTCACGACTTCACCCTCAAGCCCAAGCCGCTGACCACCGCTGAGAGGCCCAACCCCGAGCTGTTTCAGGGCGGCAACTCGACGGCCGCTCGCCGCAACGGCGGCCGCCACGCGGACTGGTACTTCTCCAACGGCAAGGATTTCGGCGGTGTCACCGAACAGATCGTCGAGGTGCGCGACCATGCGAGGGACGTCGGTCGCGAGGTCCGCTTCGGGCTCAACGGGTTCATCATCGCCCGCGACACCGAGAATGAGGCCCACGACACATTGCGCGAAATCATCGAGAAGGCCAACCGTCCCGCGGTCGAGGGTTTTCGCGCCGCAGTGCAGCAGGCCGGCAACTCCACGTCGGATAAGCGCGGAATGTGGGCCGACTCGACGTTCGAGGACTTGGTGCAGTACAACGACGGATTCCGCACGCAGCTGATCGGAACACCCGAGCAAATTGCGGAACGTGTTGCCGCCTACCGCAAACGTGGCGTCGACCTGATCCTGGGCGGCTTTCTGCATTTTCAGGAAGAGGTCGAGTACTTCGGCTCGCGTGTACTTCCGCTCGTGCGCGAAATCGAGGATTCTGAAGAGGATTCGGTCGGCGCGCCTGTGCTCGTATCGGCGTGACACCGTCGGCGCGCTCTCACACGCACGTGCGCTAGCGTGGATGGTCAACCGCCCGGCCAGTACAGGAGAGGTCATGACCTACCCGCCCAGTAGCCCCGGATACCCGCCCGCACAGCAGCCGACCACTCAGTTCGCAGTGCCCACGCAGCAGTTCGCAAAGGTTCCTGAAGCCGGTCCCGAAGGGCCTAGCAAGTTGCCGATGTATCTGACGGTGGCTGTGGCCGCGCTTGGCCTCGCGGTTTACCTCTCGACCTTCGGCCCTCTGTTCACCGCGGGTGCCGACTTCTTCACGCCAACGCTGCTCGACCTCGGCGTCGTCGCCTCTATCCTCGGGGCGCTGCTTGCCGGCGTCAGCCTGTTGCCCAAGCAGAAGGTCGCCGACGCGCTGGTCGCGGTGCTGTCGGTGCTGGGCTTCCTGCTGGTGATCGCGATCGTGCTGACGGCGCCCGCCGGCGTTTCCATTGACTGGGGGCTCTACCTCATCATTGCGTTCAGCGCCGTCCAGGCGATCGTCGCGGTCGCGGTGCTGCTGTTCGACGCGGGCGTGATCACGCCACCCGTGCCCCGGCCCCGATACGAGCAGCAGCAATACGGCCAGTACGGTGCGCCGTATTACGGGCAGCCGCATCCCGGCGGCCCGCCGCCCCAGCAGCAGCGTCAGGGATATCCGCCGCCGTACGGCGGCGGTTACGGCCCCGGCCCGTCGTCGGGCGGTTTCCCGGCCGGCCCGCATCAGGCCGGTCCGCCCACCCCACCCACCGGTTTCCCGACCTACGGTCAGCCTCCGGCCAGCTCGGCGCCGACCACTCAAGTGCCGGCGCAGCACGCTCAAGAGGCGCAACCGCAATCCGCGTCATCGTCGCAGTCCGGCCCTGCACCGTCGTAGTCTGAGCCGCGCGTGCGCGAACTGCGCGCGCGTGAGCTTGCGCGAGGAGCGGCCCAACTAGTGGATGACCGGCCAGTCGGCACACGCCAGGCGCGTGAGCTGCTCAGGGTCGCGTTCGGGCCGTCCATCGTTGCGCTG
The DNA here is from genome assembly GCA_036263935.1 of Mycobacterium sp. Taxonomy (GTDB): domain Bacteria; phylum Actinomycetota; class Actinomycetes; order Mycobacteriales; family Mycobacteriaceae; genus Mycobacterium. The sequence goes on along the minus strand of DATARY010000150.1, from coordinate 23,997 downwards.
GTGATCATTGCGGCAGTGACACTGCTGCAGCTGCTGATCGCCAACAGCGACATGACCGGCGCGCTCGGTGCGATCGCCAGCATGTGGCTGGGCGTACACCAGGTCCCGGTGTCCATCGGCGGCCGCGAACTCGGCGTGATGCCGTTGTTGCCCGTGTTGGCGATGGTGTGGGGCACCGCACGCACCACCGCGGCGGCCACCGGCCCCCAAGGGTCGTGGTTTGTGATCCGGTGGGTGGTCGCATCGGCGCTCGGCGGTCCCCTGCTTATCGCCGCGATCTGTTTGGCGGTCATCCACGATGCGGCTTCGGTGCTGACCGAACTGCAGACGCCCAACGCGCTGCGCGCCTTCTGCGGTGTGCTCGCCGTCCACCTGATCGGTGCGGCGATCGGCGTCGGCTCACGGGTCGGCCGCCAAGTGCTGCTCGCGTCGCCGATGCCGAATTGGCTACCCGACGCGTTCCGCGCCGCCACGGCCGGGGTGCTGGCGCTGGCCGGGCTCTCCGGCGTCGTCATGGTCGGGTCGATGGTCGTGCATTGGTCGACGATGAATGAGCTGTACGCGATCACCGACTCGGTGTTCGGCCAGTTCAGCCTCACGCTGCTGTCGGTGTTGTACGCGCCGAACGTCCTGGTCGGCACGGCCGCGGTCGCCGTCGGATCCAGCGCCCACGTTGGGCTGGCGACGTTCAGCGCGTTCACGGTGTTCGGCGGCGACATTCCCGCGCTGCCGGTGCTGGCGGCGGTGCCGTCGCCGCCCCTTGGTCCGGTCTGGGTGGCGCTACTCATCGCCGCGGCGGCGTCCGGCGTCGCGGTCGGGCAGCAATGCGCGCGCCGGCCGTTGCCGCCGTTGCAGGCACTGGCCAAAGTGATCGTCGCCGCGGTGATCGCCGCGGCGACGATGGCGCTTCTCGGCTACGCCGCCGGTGGCAGGCTGGGCAACTTCGGCGACGTCGGGGTCGATCAAACGACCTTCGCGCCCGCCGTTTTCCTGTGGTTCGCGGGGATCGGCGCAGTGACCGTCGCGATGTCGGGCGGGATCGCCCACAGGCCCAAGGCGCCAAAGCCTGCGCCGGAACCCGAAATCGACGAGGACGAGCGGGTGGCCTTGGACGACGAGGAGCCCGTCGACGAGGAGCCGGTCGTGGAGGAGCCTGTCGACGAGGAGCCGGTCGTGGAGGAGCCGGTCGTGGAGGAGCCGGTCGCGGAGCGCCAAGCCCCGGATCCGTTCGATGAGGTCGACCCTGAGGACCATTTCGTTGCTGATGACGACGCCGCGCCGGGGGCGACCGGTGGCGAAGCACACCGCAAGTCCGATTAGGCACCCACTAGGCTCCAAGGCGTGCAGCAACCGTTCCGTGTGCCTCCGAGCGCACCGGCGCGGCTCGTGGTGTTGGCCTCCGGCACGGGTTCGTTGCTGGCATCGCTGCTCGAGGCGGCGGTCGGCGACTATCCGGCACGGGTGGTCGCGGTTGGCGCGGACCGTGACTGCACAGCCCTGGAGATCGCCTCGGCGGCCTCCGTGCCGACCTATACCGTGCGGCTCGGCGACCACCCCGACCGCGACGCGTGGGACAGAGCGATCACCGACGGCACAGCAGCGCATGAACCAGACCTGGTTGTGTCCGCCGGCTTCATGAAGATCCTTGGCCCGCAGTTTCTTTCGCGTTTCCTGGGCCGCGTCGTGAACACCCATCCGGCACTGCTCCCCGCATTCCCCGGGGCGCACGCGGTGCCGGAAACCCTGGAATACGGCGTCAAGGTGACCGGCTGCACCGTGCACCTGGTGGATGCGGGCACCGATACAGGGCCGATTCTGGCGCAACAGCCGGTGCCCGTACTCGACGACGACGACGAAGCCACCCTGCACGAGCGGATAAAGGTCGTCGAACGACGGCTGCTGGTGGACGTTTTGGAGGCGCTCGCCACGCGCGGCGTGACATGGACCGGACGAAAGGCGACCATAGGATGACCGGGAACAACGGCCGCAGGCCCATTCGCCGCGCACTGATCAGCGTCTACGACAAGACCGGCCTCGCCGAACTGACTCGCGGCCTACACGAGGCCGGCGTGGACATCGTGTCCACCGGGTCGACGGCCGAAACCATTGCGGGCGCAGGTGTTCCGGTGACAACGGTCGAAGAGGTCACGGGGTTTCCCGAGGTACTCGACGGGCGGGTCAAGACGTTGCACCCGCATGTGCACGCGGGCCTTCTGGCCGATCAGCGTAAGCCCGAACATGTTTCGGCGCTGGCGGACCTCGGCATCGCGGCGTTCGAGCTGGTCGTGGTCAACTTGTACCCGTTCACCGAGACCGTCGATTCCGGTGCGAGTGTCGACGAGTGCGTCGAGCAGATCGACATCGGCGGACCGTCGATGGTGCGGGCCGCCGCGAAGAACCACCCGAGCGTCGCGGTGGTGGTCGACCCGCTGGGCTACGAGGGAGCGCTGGCAGCGGTGCGCGCCGGCGGGTTCACGCTCGACGAGCGAAAGAAGCTGGCGTCGTTGGCCTTCCGGCACACGGCCGAGTACGACGTAGCCGTCGCGTCCTGGATGGGCTCGGTGCTCGCGCCCGAGCGGCCGGCGCAACCTCTACCGGCGTGGCTGGGCGCGACGTGGCGGCGCGCCGACGTGCTGCGCTATGGGGAGAACCCGCATCAGCCGGCCGCGCTGTATCGCAACGACGCCGGGTGGCCGGGTCTGGCTCAGGCCGAGCAGCTGCACGGAAAAGAGATGTCCTACAACAACTACACCGACGCCGATGCCGCCTGGCGGGCCGCGTTCGACCACGAAGAGATCTGCGTGGCGATCATCAAGCACACCAATCCGTGTGGCATCGCTATCTCCGCAGTATCGGTGGCGGACGCGCATCGCAAGGCGCACGAATGCGATCCGTTGTCGGCTTTCGGCGGGGTGATCGCCGCGAACACCGAAGTCACCGTGGAGATGGCCGAGACGGTCGCCGGAATCTTCACCGAGGTGGTCATCGCGCCCGCGTATGAAGACGGGGCGGTGGAAGTGCTTGCGCGCAAGAAGAACATCCGCGTTCTCGTCGCGTCCGAGCCACAGGTGGGTGGCGTCGAGTTCCGCCAGATCGCCGGCGGCCTGCTGCTGCAGCAGCGCGACGCGATCGACGCGCCCGGCGACGACCCGGTCAACTGGACGCTGGCCACCGGTTCACCCGCCGACCCCGAAACACTCGCGGACCTGAAGTTCGCGTGGCGGACCTGCCGCGCGGTGAAGTCCAACGCGATTGTGATCGCGGCTGACGGCGCGACCGTTGGCGTGGGCATGGGCCAGGTGAACCGCGTCGACGCCGCCCGGCTCGCGGTTCAGCGCGCGGGGGATCGGGTGCGCGGTGCGGTGGCGGCCTCCGACGCGTTCTTCCCGTTCCCCGACGGACTGGAGGTGCTGACCGACGCAGGCGTGAAGGCGATCGTGCACCCGGGTGGCTCGGTGCGCGACGATCAGGTGACAGAGGCGGCCACCAAGGCCGGCATCACGCTGTATCTCACGGGCGCGCGGCACTTCGCGCACTGACTGTCGCCCGTAGTGTCGTTCACCCGATCGCCATGCGCAGGCCGCCGGTGGGTGCTAAGCCATTTAGCATGAACATCGGCCGGAAGGTGCTGGTAATGGCCTGGATTGCGATCGCGTCGGCGGGCGCGGCGTGCTCGGCGTCCACGCCGCCTGGGTCACTGACCACAACAGTCGATCATGCGCTGACCATCACACCAGCCCAGCTGCTGGCGGCCACCGGAGGCGCGACGCCGGTCGGTTTCGGCGCCCCCGCCAATGGCAAGCTGACGTACGGCCGCAGCGGAACGATCGTCTACACCCCGAACAAGGGCTACTCCGGCACTGACCAGTTTCAGGTGACGACTACCGATGCGGTCAAGCTCTACGCCGTCGACACCCCGCCAATAACGACGGTCGGTGGAGTGGAGATCCAGAGCAGTGCCAACGGCTCGGCCATCGCGGCGGTACCCGGAAAGTCAGGCGAGATCTACGGAATGACCGACCGGGGGCCCAATGTCGAGGGCCGTACCGACAACGAGAAGGTCTTGCCGATGCCGGACTTTCACCCACAGATCGCGGTATTCCGGCTTAGCGAAGGCACAGCGACGCCGGGCAAGACCATCATCCTCAAGGGCCCCGACGGCGAACCGTTGGTTGGTCTGGTCAATCCACAGGCCCACACCGGCGAAACCCTCGTGACTATCGACGGGCGGCCCCTTTCCCCGTCCGATCACGGTATCGACAGCGAGGGCCTGGTCGCGATGCTCGACGGTACCTTCTGGGTATCCGACGAATACGGGCCGTTCCTCATCCACTTCGACGCGAAAGGCAAGGAACTGGAACGACTTTCGCCGTTCGATGGGTCACTGCCCCATGAGTTGTCACTACGCAGCCCCAATCAGGGGATGGAAGGCCTGACCATAACCCCGGACGGTTCGACGCTCGTCGGCATCATGCAGTCTGCGCTGAATACACCGGGACTCGAGGGCTCGGCAAAACAAGTGCCGCTTGCCCGGATCGTCACGGTGAACCTGGCCACCAGGACCGTCAACGAATATCTCTATCCGCTGGCCAACCCGCAGCAGACGAAGGTCGTGGCATCCGAGATCACCGCGCTCAGCAACACCGAGTTTCTGGTCGATGAACGCGACGGCGAACTGCAGCCAGGTGCGAACAAGAAGATCTACATCGTCGACATCTCGAAGGCGACCGACGTGGGCCCGAACGCCACAGTTCCGGGCGCAACGTACCGCGCCGACGCGGGCGGCCTGCAGGTTGACGGTAAGCCGATCGAGACGCTGGTCGGCGTCGGCACTGACGCGGCCGCGGTTGACAAGCTCAAGTCCGTGGGTATCACGGTCGCCGCCAAGACACTCAAGCTCGACCTCGGGGCACTGCTGAACGAGCTCAACGGCAAGGGCGAGTTCTTCGGTCACGACAAGATCGAGGGTCTCGCCACCCAGGACGGCGGCAAGACCCTGGTGATCGCCAACGACAGCGATTTCGGCCTGGCCGGCATCGCCTCGGAGACGCCACCGTTCAAGCTGAAGCCCAAAATGCTGGCCAACGGCAGGCCAGACACCGGCGAGTTTCTCGTCGTCGACACCACCAAACTGCCGCCGCAAACACGGCAGCAGGCGGTGTCGATCAAGGTCGGCTGAGCCATTTCCGAGGCCGTATCTGCCGCCGCGCACTGCCGCGCCTCGACAGCCGTCGTAACTTGGAGTGGTGACCCAACCTCATGATCTGCCCCGGACCGTCGGCGAGCTCAAAGCCTCCGGTCATCACGAACGGGGCGTCAAACAGGAAATCCGGGAGAACTTATTGGCCGCGCTGGCCGAGGGCCGCGACGCGTGGCCAGGGATCCTGGGCTTCGAGGACACCGTGATCCCGCGGCTGGAGCGTGCCCTGATCGCCGGGCACGACGTGGTGCTGCTCGGTGAACGCGGCCAGGGCAAGACGCGGCTGCTGCGCGCGCTGAGCGGCCTACTCGACGAGTGGACCCCGATCATCGCGGGTGCGGAACTGGGCGAGCACCCATACACCCCGATCACGCCCGGGTCGATCCGGCGGGCCGCCGAGATGGGCGACGACCTGCCGGTTGCGTGGCGGCACCGCAGCGAGCGCTATACCGAGAAGTTGGCTACCCCGGACACCAGCGTGGCGGACCTGGTCGGCGACGTCGACCCGATCAAGGTCGCCGAGGGGCGCAGCCTCGGCGATCCGGAGACCATCGCCTACGGGCTGATCCCGCGGGCGCATCGCGGCATCGTCGCCGTCAACGAGCTACCCGACCTCGCCGAGCGCATCCAAGTCTCGATGCTCAACGTGATGGAGGAGCGCGACATCCAGGTGCGCGGCTACACCTTGCGGCTGCCACTGGACGTGCTCGTCGTCGCCAGCGCCAACCCGGAGGACTACACCAACCGCGGCCGCATCATCACGCCTCTGAAGGACCGGTTCGGCGCCGAGATCCGGACCCACTATCCGCTCGAGCTCGAGGCCGAGGTGGGAGTGATCAACCAGGAGGCGCACCTGGCCGCAGAGGTGCCGCAGTATCTGCTGCAGGTGCTCGCCAGGTTCGCCCGCCACCTGCGCGAATCGCGATCGATCGACCAGCGGTCGGGCGTGTCCGCGCGATTCGCAATCGCCGCCGCGGAGACCGTCGCCGCGGCCGCCCGGCACCGCTCGGCTGTGCTCGGCGAGCAGGATCCGGTGGCCCGGGTGTGCGATCTGGCCACAGTGATCGACGTGCTGCGCGGCAAGCTGGAGTTCGAATCCGGTGAGGAGGGCCGCGAGCAGGCCGTGCTCGAACATCTGCTGCGCCGTGCCACCGCGGACACCGCGCAGCGGCTGCTCGGCGGCATCGATGTCGGCCCGATCGTCTCCGCCGTCGAGGAGGGCTCGCCGGTGACGACAGGCGAACGGGTTTCCGCGAAGGATGTGCTCGCGGCGCTTCCCGACCTGCCGGTGATCGAATCGATCACGGCACGGCTCGGAGCGCAGTCCGACGGCCAGCGGGCGGCCGCGGTCGAATTGGCGCTCGAGGCCCTGTATCTGGCCAAGCGGATCGACAAAGTGACCGGAGAAGGCGAAACCGTCTATGGCTAAACCCGGTTCGCCGCGCCACGGGCGCTCGTCGCGTTACGCTGCCTACACCGGCGGGCCCGACCCGCTGGCGCCGCCGGTCGACCTTCGCGAAGCGCTCGAGGCGATCGGGCAGGACGTCATGGAGGGCAGCTCTCCGCGGCGTGCTTTGTCGGAGCTGCTGCGGCGGGGTACCCAAAACATGCGCGGCGCCGACAGGTTGGCGGCCGAGGCGAACCGCCGCCGTCGGGAACTGTTGCAGCGCAACAATCTCGACGGCACCCTTCAGGAGATCAAGAGGCTGCTCGACGAGGCGGTGCTGGCCGAACGGAAGGAACTGGCCCGCGCGCTGGACGACGACGCCAGATTCCAGGAGATGCGGATCGAATCCCTATCGCCGTCGCCCGCCAAGGCGGTGCAGGAGCTGTCTGACTACGAGTGGCGCAGCCCCGATGGACGCGAAAAGTACGAGCAGATCAAGGATCTGCTCGGCCGTGAGATGCTCGATCAGCGGTTCGCAGGAATGAAGCAGGCCCTGGAGAACGCCACCGACGAGGACCGCCAACGCGTCAACGAGATGCTCGACGACCTCAACGATCTGCTGGACAAGCATGCGCGCGGCGAGGACACCGAGCAAGACTTTCAAGACTTCATGAACAAGCACGGCGAGTTCTTTCCCGAGAACCCGCAAAACATCGACGAGCTGCTGGACTCGTTGGCCCAGCGGGCGGCCGCGGCGCAGCGGTTCCGCAACAGCCTGTCCGCCGAGCAGCGTGCCGAGCTGGATGCGTTGGCGCAGCAGGCCTTTGGTTCGCCATCGCTGATGAACGCGCTCAATCGGCTCGACGCGCACCTTCAGGCTGCCCGGCCGGGCGAGGACTGGACGGGCTCGTCACGGTTCTCCGGCGACAACCCGATGGGCATGGGGGAGGGCACCCAGGCGCTCGCCGACATCGCCGAGCTCGAACAGCTCGCCGAAGAGCTGTCGCAAAGCTACGCGGGCGCCACGATGGACGATGTCGACGTCGACATGCTGGCCCGCCAGCTGGGCGAGGACGCCGCCGTCGACGCGCAGACGCTAGCCGAACTCGAGCGGGCGCTGGTCAATCAGGGCTTTCTCGATCGTGGCTCCGACGGACAATGGCGGCTGTCGCCGAAGGCGATGCGCCAGCTGGGTCAGACCGCGTTACGCGATGTAGCGCAACAGCTTTCGAGTCGCCACGGCGAGCGCGACACCCGTCGCGCCGGGGCCGCCGGTGAGCTGACGGGTGCTACTCGGCCGTGGCAGTTCGGCGACACCGAGCCGTGGAACGTCACCAGGACGCTGACCAATGCCGTTCTGCGGCAGGCGGGTACCGGCGTGGCCGAGCCCCCGTTGCGAATCGTTGTCGAGGACGTCGAGATCTCCGAGACGGAAACCAGAACCCAGGCCGCGGTGGCGTTGCTGGTGGACACCTCGTTCTCGATGGTGATGGAGAATCGGTGGCTGCCGATGAAGCGCACCGCGCTGGCCCTCAACCATCTGGTCAGCACTCGGTTCCGTTCGGATGCCTTGCAGATCATCGCGTTTGGCCGCTATGCCCGTACCGTGACCGCGGCCGAACTCACCGGGCTAGAGGGCGTCTACGAACAGGGCACCAACCTGCATCACGCGCTGGCGTTGGCCGGACGGCACCTGCGCCGCCACCCCAACGCCCAGCCAGTGGTGCTCGTCGTCACCGACGGTGAACCGACCGCGCACCTGGAGGATTTCGACGGAGACGGGAACACGTCGGTGTTCTTCGATTACCCGCCGCATCCACGCACCATCGCTCATACCGTGAAGGGCTTCGACGATATGGCGCGGTTGGGCGCCCAGGTGACGATTTTCCGGCTCGGCAGTGATCCGGGGCTGGCGCGGTTCATCGACCAGGTCGCCCGGCGTGTCGAGGGCCGCGTGGTGGTACCCGATCTGGACGGGTTGGGCGCGGCGGTGGTCGGTGATTATCTGCGCTCGCGCAGGAGACGTTAGGAGGCCTTGCGCTTCCTGCGCTTGACCCCGACGCTGCCCCACAGCGAAAAACCGCGGATTCGCACGAACGGTGCGCCCGGTGAACCCTCGCCGCTGACGGTCTGATCGAACGTGCCCATCACCCCGATACCGCGCAGATCCACATTCACCTCGGGCGGCACCAGAATCGTCTGGCCGCCCATGATCGAGTACGAGTGGATTTCCACCTCGGGCGAGGTGAAGTCGGCGTACCGCAAATCCACCACGCCACCGCCGAAGAGAGCGAACGTCGTTAGCCGTCGCGGCACGTTCCAGCGGCCGCGGCGCTCGAAGCCGCTCATGATCGCCAGCAGGAGCGTCGAGGGCGCAGGGCGCACGGGCCCGCCGGTACGCAGCCTGGTGACCCCGCCGGGCAGGTCGGAGGACAGCCGGTCGAGCTCGGCGTATGTCTGGGCGGCATAAGCCCTGGTCAAACGGTCTTCGTATTCGCTCAGCTGAAGCCGGCCCTGGGCTGCGGCATCAGTGAGCAACTGCGCCACCTGAATCCGATCGGTGTCTGCAGCACGCATCGAACCGTTCCGCGACGCTGGAGTGCTCATCACTGACGAGCCTACGACGAACAGTGGCACATGCAAGCGCGTTGGCCAAACTGTGCTCTTAGCAGCGCCGGCGAAGCAGATAGACGGCCAAACTTTATTTCTGCAGGGCCAGGAACTCGGCAAAGCCTATGCGCGGCATTATCGGGCCCAGCGAGGAGACCGCTTGTGCAGGAACGCGAGCATGCCCTCGCGCGCCTCCTCGGAGACGAACAGCCGGGCCGACTGTTCGGTGAGTACCTCGGCGTGCCGGTCGAAGGCTTCCAAAATCGGTGCGGTGGTCAAGGCCTTGGAGGTGGCCAGGCCCTGCGGCGAACCTCGGCCGATCTCGACCGTCAGCGCGGCCACCGTGGCTGTGACGTCGTCTGTGGCGACGGTGATCAGGCCGATGTCCGCTGCTTCTTCCGCGCCGAACTTCTCCCCGGTCAGGAAGTAGCGTCCGGCCGCCCTGGCCGTCATCTTCGGCAGCAGCGTCAGCGAAATGATCGACGGCGCAACGCCGATGCGTGCCTCTGTCAACGCGAACGTGCTCGCCTGCCCGGCCACCGCGATGTCACAGGCGCCGACCAAGCCGAGCCCGCCCGCGCGCACGTGCCCGTCGATGGCGGCGATCACCGGCAACGGGAGCTGGAGGATCCGGCGCAGCAGACGGGTCAGTTCACGAGCGCGGTCGACCGCGACGTCGCCGGGGTCGCGCCCGGCCGCTTCGGCCAGATCCGCTCCGGCGCAGAAGGTTCCGCCGGTGTGGTCGAGCACGACGGCGCGCACCCCGGCCTCCTCGGTGGCATCGGTGAAGCCTTGGTGCAGCTGGCTGACCAGCGCGGTGGACAACGCGTTGCGGTTATCCGGCGAATCCAGCGTAAGCCGGGCGACGCTGCTCCCGACGGAGTAGTGAACGAGTGAGCTCATCAGTACGAGCGTGGCAGACCCAGGCTGGTCTGCGCCACAAAGTTGAGAACCATCTCCCTGCTGACCGGGGCGATGCGCGCCAGCTTCGACGTGGTCACCGCGGCGGCGATGCCGTATTCCTTGGTCAGGCCGTTGCCGCCCATCGACTGGACCGCTTGGTCGACGGCGCGGACCGATGCTTCCGCTGCGGCGTACTTGGCCATGTTGGCGGCCTCTGCCGCACCTGCGTCGTCGCCGCTGTCGTAGAGCGTCGCGGCCTTCTGCATCATCAGCTTGGCCAGTTCAATCTCAATGTGGTTCTGCGCCAACGGATGCGACAATCCTTGGTGGGCGCCTATCGGTGTCTTCCACACCTGGCGGGTCTTGACGTAGTCGACGGCCCTGCCGATCGCGAACCGCCCCATCCCCACCGCGCTGGCCGCGCCCATGATCCGCTCCGGGTTCAGGCCCGCAAACAGCTGGGCAATCGCGGCGTCCTCCGAGCCCACCAGCGCGTCGGACGGGAGCCGCACGTCGTCGATGAACAGCTGGAACTGACTTTCGGGACTGACCAGCTCCATATCGATCTTGGTCCAGGTGAACCCGGGGGTGTCGGTGGGCACGATGAACAGCGCCGGCCGGAGCGATTCGGACTTGGCTCCTGAGTTGGATTGGGTGCGGCCGACCACGAGCACAGCCTGCGCCTGGTCGACACCGGAGATGAACACCTTCTGGCCCCTGAGGATCCAGTCGCCGCCGTCGCGACGGGCGGTGGTGGTGATGCGGTGCGAGTTCGACCCCGCGTCCGGTTCGGTGATGGCGAACGCCATCGTGATCGAACCGTCGGCGATGCCGGGCAGCCAGCGTTTCTTCTGATCGTCGGTGCCGAACTTGCTGATGATCGTGCCGTTGATCGCGGGAGAGACCACCATCATCAGCAAGGCGGAGCCGGCCGCCGCCATCTCCTCCATCACCAGCGACAGCTCGTACATGCCCGCGCCGCCGCCGCCGTACTCTTCGGGCAGGTTGACGCCGATGAACCCGAGTTTGCCTGCCTCGTTCCACAATTCGTTGGTGTGTTGGCCGGCGCGGGCCTTCTCCAGGAAGTAGTCCTGGCCGTAGTTGGCGGCCATCGCCGCGACGGTCTCGCGCAGCGCTTGCTGTTCTTCGGTTTCGACGAAGCCGGTCATTGGGCGTCTCCTTCGGTGTCCACACGGGCAAGTACGGCGCCGACGTCGACCTGCTGGCCGGGTTCGACGTTGAGTTCGACCAGCACACCGTCGGCGGGTGCGGTCACGGTGTGCTCCATCTTCATCGCTTCCAGCCACACCAGCGGTTGCCCGGCGGTGACGGCGTCGCCGACGGCCGCGCCGATGCGAAGGACCGAACCGGGCATGGGCGCCAGCAGCGAACCTTGCGCGACCGCCGAGTCGGGATCGGGATACCGTGGCAGCGCGACGAGTTGTACTGGGCCAAGCGCGGAGTCGACGAACGCGTCTTGAAGATTGGGGCCATACCGGGCCACGTCGAACGGTCGTTCCACCCCATCGACGGAGAGCACCACCTGTTTGGGCGTTGCGGCGGCCAGCGTCACGCCGTCGTGGCCCGGGAGCTCGACGCCGGAGCGGGTGAACCGGTAGCGCACCTCGCGGACGTCACCGCCGGCGCTGCTGTAGCGCTTGGATTGAAAACCGGATGGCACGTTGCGCCAGCCGCTCGGCGCCGCAGCGAATACCGTTGCCGCTTGCCGATTCTGCGCCGCATCCGCGAGCGCGGCCGCCAGCGCGGACAACTCGACCGCGTGATCATCGCCCAGCGGCGCGGCCAGTTCGGCCAGCCCGTGGGTGTCGAAGAACGCGGTGTCCGTGGCACCGTCGAGGAAGGCGGGGTGGCGCAGCACGTTGACCAGCAGGTCGCGGTTGGTGCGGAGGCCGTGGATGTGGGCGCGTGCCAGCGCGTCGGCGAGCATGCCCGCGGCCTGACGTCGCGCCGGCGCGTAGGAGATGATCTTGGCGAGCATCGGATCGTAGAACACCGATACCGTCGAGCCATCGCCGATACCGGTGTCGACGCGAATTCCTGGCCGGGTGAGCACGTCGAACTGCGTTGTCGTGCCCGGCACGTCGAACCGGTGCACGGTGCCGGCCTGCGGCTGCCAGCCCTTGGCCGGGTCCTCGGCGTACAGCCGCGCCTCGATGGAATAACCCCGCGAAGGCGGCGGTTCGGCGTCGAGACGGCCGCCGTCGGCGACGTGTAGTTGCAACTCGACGAGGTCAAGGCCGGTGGTGGCCTCGGTGACCGGGTGTTCGACCTGCAGCCGGGTGTTCATCTCCAGAAAGAAGAAGTCGCCGTGATCGTCGGCCATGAACTCGACGGTGCCCGCGCCGATGTACCCGATCGCGGTGGCCGCCAGCCGCGCCGCATCGAACAGCTTGGCGCGCATCCCCGGCGTGCGGTCGACCAGTGGTGACGGCGCCTCTTCGATGATCTTCTGGTGGCGACGCTGGATGGAGCACTCGCGTTCACCGACGGCCCACACGGTGCCGTGCCCGTCGGCGAGCACCTGGACTTCGACGTGGTGGCCGGTGGCCAGGTAGCGCTCGCAGAACACCGTCGGATCTCCGAACGCCGATTGCGCCTCGCGCCGCGCGGCTTCGACTTGCTTTGGCAATTCGGCCAGCTCGCGGACGACGCGCATACCGCGCCCGCCGCCGCCAGCCGACGCCTTGATCAGTACAGGTAGCTGATCGGCGGCCACGGTTTCGGGGTCGAGCTCTTCGAGCACCGGTACACCGGCGGCGGCCATCATCTTCTTGGCCTCGATCTTGGAGCCCATCGCCGCCACGGCCGACACCGGCGGTCCTATCCACGTCAGGCCCGCGTCCTGCACGGCCGCGGCGAAATCGGGGTTCTCCGAGAGGAATCCGTAGCCGGGATGCACGGCGTCGGCGCGCGCGGCCCGGGCGGCCGCGATGAGCTGCCCTGAGTCGAGGTAGCCTCGCGTGCCCTCCAGCCGCACCCTGGCATCGGCCTCCGCAACGTGCAGGGATGCCGCGTCGGGGTCGGTATATACGGCTACGGTGCCTACGCCGAGGCGGCGACAGCTGGCAAACACCCGACGGGCGATCTCGCCGCGGTTGGCAGCCAGAACCTTCGAGATCATGGAACTCACATCCGGAAGACGCCGAAGTTCGACGTCCCCTTGATCGGGCCATTGGCGATGGCGGACAAGCACATTCCCAGCACGGTGCGAGTGTCGCGCGGGTCGATCACCCCGTCGTCGTACAGCCGGCCGGACAGGAACGCCGGCAACGATTCGGCATCGATCTGGGCCTCGACCGCGGCCCGCAGCGCCGCGTCGGCTTCTTCGTCGAACTCTTGCCCGCGGGCCGCTGCCGCGGCCCGGCTGACGATCGACAGCACGCCCGCCAACTGGGCGCCACCCATCACGGCGGATTTGGCGCTCGGCCACGCGAACAGGAACCGCGGGTCGTAGGCACGCCCGCACATGCCGTAATGGCCGGCACCGTAGGACGCGCCGATCAGCAGCGAGATATGCGGCACGGTGGAATTCGAGACAGCGTTTATCATCATCGAGCCGTGCTTGATCATCCCGCCTTCCTCGTACTGCTTGCCCACCATGTAGCCGGTCGTGTTGTGCAGGAACAACAGTGGTGTGTCGGCACGGTTGGCCAGCTGGATGAACTGGGTGGCCTTTTGTGACTCCTCGCTGAAGAGCACACCGCGTGCGTTGGCCAGGATGCCGATCGGATAGCCGTACAGCGTGGCCCATCCGGTGACCAGCGACGAGCCGTACAGGGTTTTGAACTCGTCGAACTCCGAGCCGTCGACGATCCGGGCGATCACGTCCCGAGGGTCGAACGGGATGCGCAGGTCGGCCGGCACGATGCCGAGCAGCTCCTCGGCGTCGAAGAGCGGGTCGGCGACGTGGCCCGGCGTGGGTCCCAGCTTGCGCCAGTTCAGCCGGGCGACAATGCGACGGCCGATCCGGATCGCGTCGAGCTCGTCGATCGCGAAGTAGTCCGCCAAACCCGAAGTACGGGCGTGCATTTCGGCTCCGCCCAGCGACTCGTCGTCGGATTCCTCGCCGGTGGCCATCTTCACCAGTGGCGGGCCGGCCAGGAACACCTTCGAGCGTTCCTTGATCATCACCACGTGATCGGACATGCCGGGGATGTAGGCGCCGCCGGCTGTTGAGTTGCCGAACACCAGGGCAATGGTCGGGATGCCCGCCGCGGAGAGCCGGGTCAGGTCCCGGAACATCTGGCCGCCGGGGATGAAGATTTCCTTCTGGGTTGGCAGATCCGCGCCGCCCGACTCCACCAGCGAGATCACAGGTAGTCTGTTCTGCAGCGCGATCTGGTTGGCCCGCAACACCTTCCGTAGTGTCCATGGGTTGCTGGTGCCGCCCTTGACCGTCGGGTCGTTGGCGACCAGCATGCACTCGATCCCGCTGACCGCGCCGATGCCGACCACCACGCTGGCGCCGACCTGAAACTCGGTGCCCCAGGCGGCAAGCGGGCTCAGCTCCAGAAACGGCGAATCGGCGTCGACGAGCGATTCGATTCGTTCGCGCGGGGTGAGTTTGCCTCGGGCGTGGTGGCGCTCTACGTACTTGGGGCCGCCACCCGCCAACGCCTTGGCGTGCTCGGCCTCGAGCTCGGCCAGCTTCGCGGTCATCGCCGATGCCGCTTCGGTGTAGGACGCCGCCGACGCGTCGAGGGTGGAGCGCAATGCGGTCATGACTGGTATCCAAGCGTTTTCGCGGCGAGCGAGGTGAGGATTTCGGTGGTGCCGCCGCCAATGCCGAGGATGCGCATATCGCGATACTGCCGTTCGACTTCGGACTCGGTCATGTAGCCCATGCCGCCGAACAGCTGCACGGCCTGATTGGCCACCCACTCGCCGGCCTCGACGGCGGTGTTCTTCGCGAAGCACACCTGGGTTATTAAGGAGTTCGTCGCTGTGTCTGATGTCGGCGCGGTAGCGGCTTCGGAAGCCAGCTGCCGCTCGACCACATTGTGGGTGTACACCCTGGCCACGTCGGTGCGCCGCGCCATCTCGGCCAGTGTGTACTGCACCTGCTGGCGTGCGATCAGCGGCTTGCCGAAGGTCTCGCGGTTGCGGCACCACTCGAGGGTCAGGTCGAGGCAGCGTTGCGCGCTGGAGTACGCCTGCACGGCCAGCCCGACGCGTTCGGAGACGAACGCGCCCGCGATTTGCACAAAGCCGGTGTTCTCGCCGCCGATCAGGTTGGCCGCGGGTACCCGGACGTCGGTGTAGGAGAGTTCGGCGGTGTCCGACGAACGCCAACCCATCTTGTCGAGCTTGCGCGTGACCTCGAAGCCGGGCGTGCCCTTGTCGACCACGACCAGCGAGACGCCCGCCGCGCCTGGCCCCCCGGTGCGCACCGCGGTCACGACGTAGTCGGCACGCACGCCGGAGGTGATGTATGTCTTGGCGCCGTTGATGATGTAGTCGTCACCGTCGCGGACCGCACGCGTGGCCAAATGACCGACATCGGAGCCGCCGCCCGGTTCGGTGATGGCCAGGCTGCCGATCTTTTCCCCGTGCAGGGTCGGCCGCACGTAGGTGTCGATCAGCCGTCGATCGCCGGAGGCGATCATGTGCGGCACCGAGATACCGCAGGTGAACAGCGAGGCGTAAACCCCGCCTGGTGAACCGGCGTAGTGCATCTCCTCGCAGATGATCACCGAGTCCGCGCTGTCACCGCCGCCACCGCCGACGGATTCGGGCAGGCCCGCGCCGAGCAGACCGGCCGAGCCGGCCTTGCGATGAAGATCCCGGGGCAGCTCGCCGGTCTTCTCCCACTCGTCGACGTGCGGCAGGACCTCACGTTCGGCGAACGCGCGCACCGCCTTTCGGAGCTGGTCGCGTTCGGAGGTGTGCCAGATGTTCATGATCGTCGGATCTTCGTGCAAGCGCTCATCGCAGCAGCCTTTCCGGTAGGTCGACATGCCGGCTGCGCAGCCACTCGCCAAGTCCCTTGGCCTGGGGGTCGAACCGGGCCTGGTACGCGGCGCCCTGCCCGAGGATGCCTTCGATGACGAAGTTCACCGCCCGGAGGTTCGGCAACAGGTGGCGGGTGACCGGCAGATCGGTTGTCTCAGGCAGCAATTCGCGCAGCTTCCCGACGGTCATCGTATGGGCCAGCCAGCGCCACTGGTCCTCGGTGCGGACCCACAGCCCGACGTTGGCGCTCCCGCCCTTGTCTCCGCTGCGGGCGCCCGCGATCAGGCCGAGCGGCGCACGCCGGGTCTCGCCGAACGGAGATGGCTCGGGCGCCGCGACGGCTGGGACGGGCATCAACTCTCGAGTCTCGACGGCCGGGACGATATCCACCCGGGTGCCGTCGGCGTGCACGGCAACGTGCGGCACATTGGAGGCGGCGACGAATCCCGGCGTGAACACGCCATACACCTGGCCCTCACCCGGCGGCGCGGTTGTGGTGAACCCCGGATAACTGGCCAAGGCGAGTTCGACTGCGGCCGAAGAGAACTGACGCCCGACGTTGGCCGGGTCGGGATCGCGGACCACGCAGCGCAGCAGGGCGCTGGCGGTCTCCTCGGTGTCGGCGTCGGGATGGTCGGTCCGCGCCAGCGTCCACTCGAGTTCCGCGGGCTTGACGGTCAGGCCCGACTCGAGTTGCCGCCGCACGAGTTCGCCCTTCGCCTCGATGTCGAGGCCGGTCAGCACGAATGTCATCGCGTTGCGGAACCCGCCGATGCTGTTCAGCGAGACCTTCAGCGTCGGGGGCGGCGGCTCGCCCTTCGCACCCTCGATGCGCACTCGGTCCGGGCCGTCGCCGCGCAGTTTGATGGTGTCGATCCGAAGCGTCACATCGGGATTCGCATATCGCGCGCCGGTGATTTCGTACAGCAGCTGTGCGGTGACGGTGTCGACGCTCACCACGCCGCCGGTGCCCGGGTGTTTGGTGATCACCGCCGAGCCGTCGGAAGCGATCTCGGCGAGCGGGAACCCGGCATAGGTGAGGTCGGGGACTTCGGTGAAGAACGAATAGTTGCCGCCAGTGGCCTGGATGCCGCATTCGATGACATGCCCAGCGGCCACGGCGCCCGCTAACGCGTCGTAATCGGTTGGGCCCCAGCCGAAGTGGGCAGCAGCGGGCCCCACGATCACCGACGCATCGGTGACGCGGCCGGTGACCACGACGTCGGCGCCGTTGTTCAGGCAATCAACGACGCCCCATGCGCCGAGGTAGGCGTTCGCCGCCAGCGGCGTGCCGAACCCGAGCTCCTCGGCGCGACCGACCAGGTCGTCGCCCTCGACGTGCGCGACGTTGACGGACAGGCCGAGCCGCTCGGCCAGGGCGCGCACCGCGGCCGCCAGGCCCGCAGGATTGAGGCCGCCGGCGTTGGCGACGATGCGCACGCCGCGCTGCAGTGCGAGGCCGAGACACTCTTCGAGCTGGGTCAGGAATGTCTTGGCGTAGCCCCGCTCGGGGGACTTGGCGCGGTCGCGCGCCAGGATGAGCATGGTCAGCTCGGCGAGGTAATCCCCGGTGAGGTAGTCAAGGCCGCCGCCCGTCAGCATCTCCCGCATCGCAGCGTGCCGATCGCCGTAGAAGCCCGAGCAGTTGCCGATGCGCACCGGCTCCGTCATGCGGGCCTCCCAATCACCAATCAAGGGCGTCAACCAACCGGTAGGTTAGTCGTTACCTCCGGTCTCGCGTCAAGGCAGTCCCTGTTTTGGAGGTTACGCAGGTCACCGGCTATCCTGAAGAGCAATCGCCGACGCTGGACGCCCGCGCGGCGCATACGTCAGTACCCCTTCAAGAGGAGAAGCTCGATCATGGCCGTGCCCAAGCGCAGGATGTCGCGCGCGAATACCCGTAGCCGGCGCTCGCAGTGGAAGGCCAAGCGCACAGAACTCGTCGGCGTGACCGTGGCCGGTCAGCAGTACAAGGTGCCGCGCCGCCTGCTCAAGGCCGCACGCCTTGGCCTGATCGATCTCGATCGTCGCTAGCTAATTTCTCGGCGCGCCTCTCAGGTCGCTCTCAGACACGGGGTTGACACTGTGGCTGTGCGCATACTTGTCGTTGACGACGATCGCGCTGTGCGCGAATCCCTGCGCCGATCGCTTTCCTTCAACGGGTACTCGGTCGAGCTCGCACAGGACGGTCGCGAAGCCCTGGAGTTGATCGCCAGCGATCGGCCCGACGCCCTCGTCCTCGACGTGATGATGCCCAGGCTGGACGGGCTCGAAGTGTGCCGTCAACTGCGCAGCACCGGCGACGACCTGCCGATCCTCGTGCTGACCGCGCGCGACTCGGTGTCCGAGCGGGTCGCGGGTCTGGACGCCGGCGCCGACGACTATCTCCCGAAGCCGTTCGCGTTGGAGGAGCTGCTGGCGCGCATGCGGGCCCTGCTGCGGCGCACCACCCCCGACGACGGCGCCGAGTCGCCTGCGATGACGTTCTCCGATCTGTCCCTTGACCCGGTAACTCGCGAGGTCACCCGCGGCCAGCGCCAGATCAGCCTGACCCGCACCGAGTTCGCGCTGCTGGAGATGCTGATCGCCAATCCGCGGCGCGTCCTCACCCGTAGCCGCATCCTCGAAGAGGTCTGGGGATTCGACTTCCCGACGTCCGGTAACGCGCTCGAGGTGTATGTCGGATACCTGCGTCGCAAAACAGAAGCAGAAGGAGAGCCACGACTGATCCACACCGTGCGCGGGGTGGGTTACGTGCTGCGCGAGACGCCCCCCTGATGGCAACTCAGAAGTTGAAGTTCCGGCCGCGGCCGAATCCCGTGCCCGCGCCGTCAGCCACCAGCTCACTGTCGCTGCGCTGGCGAGTGATGCTGCTGGCCATGTCGATGGTGGCGATGGTGGTGGTCCTGATGGCCGTCGCCGTCTACGCGGTCGTGTCGCGCGCGCTCTACGACGACATCGACAACCAGCTACACAGCCGGGCCCGACTGCTTATCGAGAGCGGGTCGTTGGCCGCCGACCCGGGCAAGGCTATCGAGGGGACCGCCTATTCGGACGTCAACGCGATGCTGGTCAATCCCGGCCGCTCGATCTACACGGCCAACCAGCAGGGCCAAACACTGCCGCTCGGCCAGCCCGAAAAGGATGTGGTGCAAGGCGAATTGTTGATGTCGTTGCGCACCGCCAACCATCAACGGGTGCTCGCGGTGCATCTGACCAACGGCAGTTCGCTGTTGATCTCCAAGAGCCTGGCGCCGACAAGCCAGGTGCTCAAACGGCTGGGCACCGTGTTGCTTATCGTCGGTGGGCTCGGCGTGGCGGTGGCCGCCGTGGCCGGCGGCGCTGTCGCTCGGGCGGGGCTGCGGCCGGTCGCCCGGCTCACCGAAGCCGCCGAACGGGTGGCACGGACCGACGACCTCCGGCCGATTCCGGTGTTGGGCAGCGACGAACTCGCCCGCCTCACAGAGGCGTTCAACATGATGTTACGGGCGCTGGCCGAGTCGCGCGAGCGTCAGGCCCGGCTCGTCACCGATGCGGGTCACGAATTGCGCACCCCGTTGACGTCGCTGCGCACCAACGTGGAGCTGCTGATGGCGTCGATGGCACCGGGTGCGCCGCGATTGCCCGAAGACGAGATGGCGGAGCTTCGCGCGGATGTGATCGCGCAAATCGAGGAATTATCAACGCTGGTGGGTGATTTGGTCGATCTGACGCGCGACGACGCGGGCGGAGTCATTCACGAACCGGTCGATATGTCCGACGTCGTCGACCGCTCACTCGAGCGAGTTCGCCGACGCCGCAACGACATTGAGTTCGACGTTGCTGTGACGGGATGGCAGGTGTACGGCGACACCGCGGGATTGGCGCGCGCGGTGCTCAACCTGCTGGACAACGCCGCGAAGTGGAGTCCACCCGGCGGGCGGGTCGGTGTCCGGTTGACCCAGATCGATCCCATACATGCCGAGTTGGTGGTGTCCGATCGTGGTCCGGGCATTCCGCCCCAGGAACGGCGGCTGGTGTTCGAGCGGTTCTTCCGCTCCACCACGGCGCGCGCGATGCCGGGATCCGGACTGGGCCTGGCGATCGTCAAACAGGTTGTGCTCAAACACGGCGGCTCGCTGCGGGTCGAGGACAGCGTCCCTGGCGGATCGCCGCCGGGGACAGCGATCCATGTGGTGCTGCCCGGCCGGCCGATGGCCCCCGCGACACGGGAAGGCGCGGGCGTGGACGAATCCGTGGTCAGCGTCGACAATGGTTGACCGGGGAGGTCGGCGTCGAGGCTGGTAGGGAGGGGGAGGGAAGTCTGGCTATGTCCCGAATGTTCTCTAAGTGGATTCTCAGCCCACGTGGGCACTGTGGACGTCAACCCGTCGTTGTTCTGAATGTCGGAACCTACTCCAGGAAGAGCCTCCCAGCGACATGACAAATCAACCGAGGTACTCGCCGCAACCGCAG
Source organism: Mycobacterium sp. (assembly GCA_036263935.1). GTDB lineage: Bacteria > Actinomycetota > Actinomycetes > Mycobacteriales > Mycobacteriaceae > Mycobacterium. Next base: position 3,469 of record DATARY010000150.1, on the reverse strand, counting down.
CCGGGTCACCGGCCTGGCGCCTATGAGTCTGCGGCGACCGGATACCCCGGCCCGCAGCGGCCTGGCCCCTACCAACAGCAGCCGTACGACTGGCGCTACGCGACGCAACAGCAAAATCAACAGTTCCGCGCTCCATACGATCCGTATCGCGGTGCCCCGCACCAGCCCGGCATGCCGGGACCGCACCAACCACCGGGCCCCCAGAAGCGTTCCCGCGCAGGCGCTTTGACCGCAGGCGCTCTCGCGGTGGCCGTCGTCTCGGCCGGGATCGGCGGCGGCGTCGCGACCGTCGTGAGGTCGGACCGTCCGGCCATCGGCTCTTCCGCTTCCGGCGTCGCATCGAGCGTGCCTGCAGCCAGCCTTCCGGCCGGCTCGGTGGAACAGGTAGCGGCGAAGGTCGTGCCGAGTGTGGTCAAGCTCGAGACCAATGTCGGACGGGCGTCCGAGGAGGGCTCGGGGGTCATCCTGTCGTCTGACGGCCTGATCATGACCAACAACCACGTGATCGCGGCCGGCCCCGGCGGCCCGGGCGGTGCGCAGACAAAGGTGACGTTCGCAGACGGTCGGACCACCGCGTTCACCGTCGTCGGCACCGACCCCAGCAGTGATATAGCGGTGGTGCGCGCGCAGGGCGCATCCGGGTTGACCCCGATCACCCTCGGCTCCTCGGCGAACCTGCGGGTAGGGCAGGACGTGGTGGCGGTCGGCTCACCCCTGGGCCTGGAAGGCACGGTGACCTCCGGCATCATCAGCGCGTTGAACCGGCCGGTCGCCGCGGGCGGCGATGCACAGAACCAGAACACCGTGCTCGACGCCATTCAGACCGACGCCGCGATCAACCCCGGCAACTCCGGCGGCGCGCTGGTCAACAGGAACGGCGAACTGGTCGGCGTCAACTCGGCCATTGCGACACTGGGCGCCGACTCAGGCGGTCCCGGCGGTCCCGGCGGTCCGCAGAGCGGTTCGATCGGGCTCGGCTTCGCCATCCCCGTCGACCAGGCCAAGCGGATCGCCGACGAGCTTATCCGGAGCGGAACGGCCTCACATGCCTCGTTGGGTGTCCAGGTCGGGAACGATGCGACCACCGACGGCGCGAAGATCGTCGAGGTCACCGCGGGCGGTGCGGCCGCCGCCGCTGGCCTGCCGAGCGGCGTCGTGGTGACCAAGGTGGACGACCGGGCGATCGGTACTGCGGACGCGCTGGTGGCGGCGGTGCGGTCCAAGGCGCCCGGCGACAAGGTGACGCTGACTTATGTCGATCCAGCGGGTAAGCCGCAGACCGTGCAGGTCACTCTCGGCAAGGCCCAGCAGTGAACTCGGGGCCAAGGACGGCCACGCTGAGAGTGGCCGCGCCGGTGTCGCTTCCCAGATATACGGTTGCACGCATGGAACAGCCAGGGGAATTGGTGGGCCGGGCGTTGGTCGTTGTCGTCGACGATCGCACCGCTCATGGCGAGGAGGACCACAGCGGTCCGTTGGTCACCGAGCTTCTCGGTGAGGCCGGGTTCGTCGTCGACGGCGTCGTGGTGGTGTCCGCCGACGAGGTGGAGATCCGCAACGCGCTGAACACGGCTGTGATCGGTGGCGTCGATCTGGTGGTATCTGTGGGCGGAACGGGTGTCACCCCGCGCGATGTCACGCCAGAAGCGACCGTCGACATCCTCGATCGTGAACTGCTTGGGATCTCGGAGGCGTTGCGCGCCTCCGGGCTGTCAGCCGGCATTGTCGACGCTGGCGTGTCCCGTGGCCTCGCAGGAATCTCCGGCAGCACGCTGGTTGTCAACCTCGCAGGGTCCCGGGCCGCCGTGCGCGACGGCATGGCGACGCTCAGTCCGCTGGCGGTCCAGATCATCGGCCAGCTATCAAGCTTGGAAATCTGACCGATTTGGGCTTGCTGGGCGTATGCCGACACGACGCGGACATGGCGTCGGGTCGATTGACGGCACGCGTGGCGCACATCGACCCCTCATCCGTTCGGTTACACCAACGTAAACGGCTATCTTTGTCAATATGTGATCTTCGTCACACCGGATGGCAACTGTGACGGATGCGCCAAAGCCCTCCCGCGGTGCAGTTAACAAGATTTTCGGAGATCCGGTGCCGGACATCGCGTCTGGCGAGCGCAACATTTCTTCGCCGGACGACGAGGCCGATCACGATCGATGGTTGCGGGAGAATATCCCCCCGCACCACGATTGACCTGTGTTTACGCATTAAGCGCGGTAAACGATCGGGCACGACAGGCCGTCAGAACCTGCCAGTGGTGTGCGAAGCGAAGGCGGCGAAGTTACCTTATTACCCCGCGTGTATCGATGGACGAACACCCGCAATAGCCCCCGCACAGGTGTCCAGCAAACCTTCAAGATCCTTGTGTGCGGCGTGTGACGATGATCCGTACGCGTTGCCGGGTGGATGCCTCCCCGTTATGTTCCTCGTGTCATCGATGAGCGGAACGTAAGAGCCCCATGTGAGGTCTCTCATTTGCGTCACATGTGGTTCGTACGTCGTGTGTGGTGTTGTAGGGCCAGGCACGAACAATAAGCGGTGGCCAATGGGTTCACCGTCGACACAGCTAGGGAGAACATGAAGGCATTCAGTCGGGTGCTGATCGCGTTGGTCGCGGCGGTCGCGGCGCTGTTCGTGAGTACCGGCACCTCGCACGCGGGTCTGGATAACGAGCTGAGTCTGGTCGACGGCCAGGACCGGACCCTGACGGTCCAGCAGTGGGACACGTTCCTCAATGGTGTTTTCCCGCTGGACCGCAACCGGCTGACCCGTGAGTGGTTCCATTCGGGTCGGGCGAAGTACAACGTGGTCGGCGCGGGTGCTGATCAGTTCGCCGGCACCCTGGAGCTGGGCTATCAGATTGGTTTCCCGTGGTCGCTGGGTGTGGGCATCAACTTCAGCTACACCACGCCGAACATCCTGATCGACGACGGCAACTTCGCCAACGGCTTCGCACAGTTCATTACACCGAACCTGTTCCCGGGTGTGTCGATCAGCGCTGACCTGGGCAACGGTCCCGGTATCCAGGAGGTCGCGACGTTCTCGGTGGATGTCTCCGGCCCGAATGGTGCGGTCGCGGTGTCCAATGCGCACGGTACGGTGACCGGTGCGGCCGGTGGTGTGCTGCTGCGTCCGTTCGCCCGGCTCATCTCCAAGGCGGGTGACAGCGTCACCACCTACGGCGAACCCTGGAACATGAACTAACTCCAGGGCGTAGAAGCAGCCCCCGGCCTCCGCCGGGGGCTGTTTTTGCCAAAAACCACCGCGGTAACGGGAGCAACAGCTACAACTGCAGTAACGATTGCATCATCATTTGCGATGAGGTTTTTGTAACGCCAGGCCTGATAGCGAGGGAGAACATGAAGGCATTCAGTCGGGTGCTGATCGCGTTGGTCGCGGCGGTCGCGGCGCTGTTCGTGAGTACCGGCACCTCGCACGCGGGTCTGGATAACGAGCTGAGTCT
>DATARY010000072.1:0-9942 GCA_036263935.1 Mycobacterium sp. | reverse complement strand
CCTGTTCCAGGTTTGACCACGTACATTGTCAGGTGGGGCGCCAACGCAGCGCTGAACCCAGTGTGCGGTCCGCGCGACGCTCCGACTGGTCGTGCCTGCTCACGATCCCCCGGACTGCCTCGACAGTTCCGCCCGTCCAATTGATCACCGAATGTTTGCCACAACGTCACTTTCTTGGAAACTTGCTGTGGCGAGCATCAGCGCGCGAATTCGCGTCCGTGCCACCGGTGCATCGGTGAACTAACAACATCGCCGGACTCGCTTTCGGCGGTGTCAGTATTAGCTACAAACCCTCCTTGACAGAGGATCCATCACAGCGAGATCCGCTCACTTGGCTTCGCTAGCGTGTTCTGCGGCGCAGTGTGTGTCGCGGGGGATCCCACACTCTGTCGTCTCACCAGACATCGGGAGGCCGTGTGCGCACCAGCTTTCCGGGACGCCAAGTCATGCCGCCGCCAGAGACCGACACGGCGGGCGCCGTCCTCGACGAGGCCGGGCCAAGCCGCCGAATCGCCTGTGCCACTCCGGCTTCTGCACGGACAGGACGCCCAGCCCCGAACAATGACCACAAGGGATCTAGAGGAACTCGGCGACGCGTTCACCCAACACGTGCTCCTGCGCGACGGCGCGCCGATGCCCCTCACCCTGCGCGACCTCATCACCGCGATCGTCTTCACCTGGAGCGCCTCCGATGAGACTCCGCCCGCCCTACTCGCCGGGGTCGCGCCAAATTCGAGTACCGCACTACTCGTGCCGGCGCCGATTTCACCGGAGAGCATGGCACTACACCGTTCCTTCTGCCGATGGGTCAACACCGATGCCTACCAAGTCGCCTACCGAAACGCCTACCAAGGCGCCCGCCAAGACCCGCATTCCAGCGCGCAGCAGGCTGCCCCGCACCACGCTGACCTCCGCGGTGCAAATTCCGACCGACTTCGTCATCAACGAAGTTCCCGTCCAGCCCGGGGTCGCACCGCCCGCCCCCGCCGACATCGCCCCGGCCCTCGGCCCGCTCAAGGCCTTCACCGGAACGTTCATCGGCCGCGGCTTCAATACGATCTTCCGGCCGCAGAATTCGGCCACACCCACCCAACTGCCGACGCCGCAGCCCAATAGCGACAACATTCTGGAACTGAACCTGACCATCGAGTCGCTGTCGTTCCAAGAACCCCTGGGTGCGGTGCCCAACCGTGGCGAGGTAGAAGGCGACATCTTCCTCAACGGCGTTCCGTACCTGCAGACGATCAGCGACGTCACCGATCCCAAGAACACCACACCGATTCACCTGGAACCCGGACTGTGGGTGATCGTCCCGGCGACGATGCATCCCGCCGAGTCGGAACCGACCTTCGCGCGGATGGCCTCGATCCCGCACGGCACCACCATCAACGCGCAGGGCACCGCGTTGCACGTCGACGGCGGACCGCGCATCGATCCCGTCGACATCACTCCGTTCCCGATCGGAAACCCCGCCTCGCGCATCCGCTTCCCCAGCCAGACCGCGTCAGACTCCGCAACAGCACGCATTCCGCAGGACCTATCGGTCGCTCCGGCGCTCACCCAGGCGCTGCTCGACAATCCAAACTCACTGTTGCTGCAGCACATTGAGGGAATGAACATCGTCTCGACCGATGTCATCATCATCGATACGCAATCCGCGGGGGTACCGGGCGGGGGCACCGACAACATCGGATTCCTCGTCGGCGATACCGCGCCCAACGCCAACGCAGTCCAAATGTCGGCGATCTTCTGGATCGAGACCGTTCAGACCGAGGTCACGGTCGGACCGCTCACGGCCGGTGAGACACAGAAGGTTTCGCCGGTGGTGCCCGCCGGAGCCCCCGCGCCGACGTTCGCGGTGACGTCGGCATCGGCACTGGCCGGCGCGCGTTCGGTCACGGTCGAGTACACGCAGATCCAGTACACCCAGAACGTGTCGCTGAACTTCGCAACGCTCACCTGGCCGCACGTGTCGGTGGCCACGCTGGTGCCCGCCAAGCCGATCGCGATCGACATATAGGCAAAATCGCGCCCACAAGAACACACGAGGGGGTCGGGGACACTCGCCGATTAGAGGTCGGCGAGTGTCCCCGAGCAATGCCGGTGCCGATGTGGACTCGCCGGACGACCACGATCAGCAGGCGAAAGATTAGGACGCTGAGATGACTGAACTCTCCAATTCGGCACGTGATGTTGTCGGATCATTCGATGCCCTGCAGGACACCACCGATAAGAAGGCCGTTCTCACTGAGTTGCAGACGGCCAACAAGGATCTCATCCCCGCGAGCAACGAAGGCAAACTGGACCTGTGGAAGATGCTGTTCGTTCTGTTCGGGATCATCGCGATCATCCTCGCCGTCGGCGCAGTGTGGTGCCTGCTGGTCGGTAAGGACACTGCGGCCAGCATTCTCGTCGCGCCGATCACCGCGATCGTCACCGGAATGTTTGGACTCTTCGCCGTAAGCCCCATGAGTTCGAGCGGCTAGGGTTCCTCGGTGAACCACGTGTGCCACGCGCCATGGATACCATGCTGAAATCAGGGAAGACACCAGGGTGAGAAAGACGGTGACGCAGCTGTTTTCGTGGGTGGCCGAGAAGACGGATCGGACGATCGGGTGGTCCAGATTGCGACCGTGCTGGCGATTCCGTCCTGGTTGGGCTGCGAGAGCAGCTTCGGGCGAAGAACCTCTTCGACAGCGGTCGCGGCGCTGGCGAGCAGTTGGCGGGCGAGGAAGACGACATCGCCAACCACCGCACCGCCCGCACACTAACCGGCGCCTACAACAACCTCGATGACCCTCTCATGGGTGCGGTGGGAAGCAGATTCGGACGCAATGTGCCGCTGACGCGCGCCTATCGCGACGAGCCCGAACGGTTGCTGACACCAAACCCGCGGCTGATCAGCCGGCGGCTGCTGACGCGCGACGAGTTCCAGCCGGCAACCACACTCAACCTGCTTGCTGCGGCGTGGATCCAGTTCGAGGTGCATGACTGGTTCAGCCACGGCACTCTGGCCGAGTAACCGTGGAGTATCCCGGTCCAGCCCGGCAGATCCGTGGCCGCAGAACCCCATGACGATCAAACGCACCGCGCCCGACCCGAATCCAGACGGCTGGGGTCCGCCGACATACGTGACACAGGACAGCCACTGGTGGGATGGCTCGCAAATCTATGGTACGGAACCGGTTTTCGCCAAGGCGCTCCGCTCGGGGATCGGCGGGCGGTTGCGGATCGACGAGCTGGGACTGCCCCCCGCCGAGGTCGAGGCGCATGTCGATCTGACCGGCGTGGCCGGCAACTTCTGGGTGGGCCTGGCGATCCTGCACTCGCTGTTCATGCGGGAACACAACGCGATATGTGAACGGCTCGCCGAGGCATACCCACAGATGTCGGATCAGGAGCTTTACGACAAAGCGCGGTTGGTCAATGCGGCTTTGATGGCCAAGATCCACACCGTGGACTGGACGCCGGCCATCATCGCGCACCCCACTACGGTTTTCGCGTTGCGTGCGAACTGGTTCGGCGTTCTGGGCGAGAAGCTCACCCGCCGCTTCGGGCGGGTGACCACCAGCGAGGTGCTGCAGGGCATCCCCGGCTCACCCACCAGCCCGCACGGTGTGCCGTACTCGCTGACCGAGGAGTTCGTGGCCGTCTACCGGATGCATCCGTTGATCCCAGACGACTTCGTGTTCCGTTCGGCGGCCGACGATTCGGCGCTGGCGCGTCACGAATTGCCAGACCTGGCGGTGCTGAAAGTGCGCGAACGGCTCGCCGAGAATGACATGGCCGACATCTTCTACTCGTTCGGGCGTTCCCATCCCGGTGCCATCACCCTGCACAACTATCCGCGCCACCTGCAGGAGCTTCACAGAGCCGACGGGGAACTCGTGGATCTCGCCGCCATCGATGTCCTGCGCGTGCGTGAACGGGGCGTGCCGCGCTACAACGAGTTCCGCCGCCTGTTCCGCCTCAAGCCGGCGTCCTCATTCGAGGAGTTGACCGACAACCCGATCTGGGCCGAGGAACTGCGACAGCTCTACGGCGATGTGGACAGCGTCGACCTGATCGTCGGCATGTACGCCGAGCCCAAGCCACCCGGATTCGGGTTCAGCGACACAGCCTTTCGCGTGTTCATCCTGATGGCGTCGCGACGACTGGAAAGCGACCGCTTCTTCACAAGCGACTTCCGCCCCGAGATCTACACCGAGGCGGGCTTTGACTGGGTCAAGAACAACACCATGCGCACCGTGCTGCTGCGGCACTTCCCGTCACTGCGGCCGGTCCTGCGCGGCGTTGACAATCCGTTCGCGCCCTGGACACCGACGGCCAAGGAAGCGAGTTCGACATGACGGACACCGTTGACTCACCCCATACGACCAGATTCCTCCGCTACAGCGATGACCTGGAGCAGCCAAGGCCGGACGAGGACCAGCTGGTCAAGAAGATCGCCGACGCCCTGCACGGCAACAACGAGTGGGCGTTCAAGAAGTACCGGCACGGCATCCGCGACGCGCACGCCAAAAGCCACGGCATCCTGCGCGGAGAGCTCACCGTATATCCCGACCTGCCGCAACCGCTTCGCCAGGGGTTGTTCGCCACACCGGCCACCTATCCGGTCATCGCCCGGTTGTCGAGCACCTCCGGCGCGTTGCGCACCGATACGACTCGCGGCGTGCGGGGCCTGGGCATCAAAGTGCTTGGCGTGCAGGGCCCGCGGGCCCTGCCCGACGACGACGCGAATACCCAGGACTTCATCCTGGTCACCCACCGCGAGTTCCCGTTCGGTGACGTACACGCCTATCTGAAGAGAGGCATGCCGCTGGCCTGGCTGCTGGCGCGCACCCCCGATCCCGCGCTGCTGTTCTTCGGGCGCGCACTGGGCGCGGTGCAACCCATCCTCAAACGGGTCGGTCTGTCGTTGCCGACGGCGTTGGAGCTGTTCAGCGAGCCCAACACCCACATTCTGGGCATGACGTTCTTTTCGTCTGCCCCACTGCGCTACGGCGACCATGTCGCCAAGGTCCGCTACACGCCGCTGTCGGAGTCCGTCAGGGCATTCCAGGGTCAGCTGGTGCCCGCCGGGGCGGGCCCCGATGCGTTCCGTGACATGGTCGTCGAGTTCTTCGCCACCAACAGTGCCGAATACGAACTGCAGGTGCAGCTGTGCACCGACCCCGTGAAGATGCCCATCGAGGACGCCACCGTCCCGTGGCCGGAGGCCGACTCGCCACACGTGGGCGTCGCGAAGATAACCTTTCCGATCCAGAACCCCGACACACCCGAGCGGCGCCGGTTCGGCGATGACGTGCTGTCGTTCAACTCCTGGCGCGGACTGGCGGCTCACCGTCCGCTCGGATCGATCAACCGGCTCAAAAAGCTGGTGTACGAGGCGTCGAGCGACTTTCGCCATCGGGTGAACAATGTCGCGCGGATGGAGCCGGCGAAGGTAGCCGACTTGCCCGCTTAGCCGTCCACCGCGCGGGAACCGCCGGACAATGGCGATCCGATTCGCGAAGCGGCGCGCGGACCTGGCTTTTAAACTCTGCGCATATGGCCCGTTGGCAGTTGCTGGATCGCCCGACCGAGTTCGACTCGATTCGCTCGACGTTGACCGGCGCCCGCGGCGGTGGTGTCGTGCTGATCGGCGCGGCCGGCGTCGGCAAGACAACCCTGGCGCGCACCGTCACCGAATCACTGAAAAGCGACGTGCAGTGGGTCAGCTGCACCGAGTCCTCGCGCAGCATCCCGCTCGGTGTTTTCGCCCACCGCATCCCGCCGTCGGGCTCGCGCGACCCGGTCGCTCTGCTGGCCGCCGCGCGCAAGTCCATCGTCGCCGGTCCCGACACCGTGATCGGCGTTGACGATGCGCACTTGCTCGACCAGCTCTCCTCCACGATGCTGCACCAGATCGCCGTCGAACGCGCCGGCACCATCGTGGCCACGATCCGCAGCGGCGAACCGGTACCCGACGCGGTCACCGCGTTGTGGAAAGACCACTACCTGCGCCGCCTCGAGCTCATGCCGCTGACGAAGCAACAGAGCATTGCGCTCATCGAATCCGTGCTGGGCGGGACGCTGGAGGGTCTGTCCGCCGACGTCATGTGGGACGCGTCGGGGGGCAACCCATTGTTCCTGCGCCATATGGTCGAAGGTGCCCTCGACGCCGGAACACTGACCGAGGTCGACGGGGTATGGCAGCTGCGGGGACAAGCCGTTGTCCCGTCCGGTCTGGCCGCGCTGCTCGAAGACCGCCTCGATCACGTGGCCGGCGAGGTGGTCGACGCCCTCAAGCTGCTGGCGCTGTGTGAGCCGCTGGACATCGACGCGCTGTGCGAGCTGGCCGGCGAGGACGCGGTGGATGCCGCCGAAGTCGGCGGGCTGATCCGCGTCGTGGATGACGGCTCGGCCCTCAACGCGCGGTTCAGCCACCCGCTGTACGGCGATGTGGTGCGGCGTCGACTCGGAACGCTATCGGCGCGCAGGCTGCGGGGACGCATCGTGACGGTGCTGCGCGAGCAGCCACTCGACTCGGCCGCGAACAGGCTGCGGTTGGCCCGGTTGTCGATCGACAGCGACGAACCGGTGGACACCGACCTGCTCGTCGCGGCCACCAAGGACGCGATCTTCCTGTCCAATGTCCCCCTCGGGGAGCAACTCGCCCGGGCGGCTTTTGAGCGCGACGGCGGGCTGCAAGCCGCCGAGTTGTTATCGCGCACCCTGCTCTGGCAGGGCCATCCGATCGAGGCAGAGGAGGTCCTCGCCCAGTTCTCACCACAGGACCTCGACGAGCTGCAGCTCGTGATGTGGGGCATCCCGCGGCTTTCAATCCTGTTCTGGTCCATGGGTGATGTTGAGCGCGCCCATCAACTGCTGGCCTTGCTTCGTGAGCGTGTGCAACACCCCAGCCTGACGCTCATCGTGGAGGCAACCGGATCGGCACTTGCGGTGCACGAGAACCAGATTGACGACGGCATCGCCGCGGCGCAGGCCGTGTTGTCCGACCCGCATGCTCCGAAACAGGCGATCGATTTCGCGGCATTCGCTGCGGGGCTGGCGATGCCGGTCGCGGGCCGGGGCTCTCAGTTCGAACCCATCGCTTCGCGGTGCCGCTCCGAGCGCAAGGCCACCGACGGCATGATCCGCGTCATGGTGCGGTACTGCGACGTTCTTGCCCTGACCTACGCGGGCGAACTCGACCTTGCCGATCAGCGCGCCGCCGACTACGAAGAGTTCTCCTCGGCGGGCCAATTCCTCGGGTGGGCGATCGCCAAGATCACAACAGGTCTGGTGGCTATCCACCGCGGCCGATTCCCCGAGGCCATCTCCTCGATCGAGCAGGCGCTTGCGGCATTGGCAGCCGAGGCGTCACTGCCCTGGCGGCTGCCCGCCCGGCTGCTGCTCGCGCGCTCCTACGCGGCAGTGGGCAGGATCGACCAGGCCGAGCGCGTGCTGGCCGACGCCAAGGAACACAGCGGCGAATACGTCGCGCTGCACGGGCCGCACCTGCTGCTCGCCAGGGCCGCTGTGGCGGCAGCGAAGACCGGCCAGCGCTTGGGTATCGAGTCGGCGCGCTCGGCGGCCGAATCGGCGCGCCAATCAAGGCAGTACGCGGTCGAAGCAGAGGCGCTGCACCACGCCGCCCGGTACGGCGATCCCACCGTGGCGGATCGGTTGGCAGAACTTGCCGACCAGGTGGACGGGCCCGTGGTCGATCTTCAGGCACGTCATGCCGCCGCTGTGGCCGAAGGCGACGGGCAGGCGCTGGATGTGGTCAGCGCCGAGTTCGAAGCCGCCGGACTGCTGCTGTCCGCGGCGGACTCGGCCGCGCAGGCCGTACCGCTCCACGAGGGCAACCGAGAGCGCCGCAAGAGCGCCGAGTCGGCGGCGCGCGCGCTGCGCTTGGCGACACAATGCGGCGGTGCGGCGACACCAGCGATCAGGTCGGCGGCACGACCGCTGCCGCTTTCATCGCGCGAGCGCGAGATCGCGACGCTGGCGGCCTCAGGACTATCCAACCGTGAGATCGCCAACCAGCTCACGGTGTCCGTTCGAACCGTCGAGGGCCATATCTACCGAGCATGCATCAAGCTCGACATCGCCGATCGCGAGCAACTCGCCGAGATCGTCCGACCCGATTTGGGATCTCAATAACAGCGCGCCGCAGACGACGCCACGCCAAGTCCGCCTGCTGCCCATGAACGTGGCGTAGCCGAGTCAGGTGTGCGGCCCGAGCGCGGCGTGGATGGAGCGCACCGCGCTTGCGCCCTCTCCTACCGCCGAGGCCACGCGTTTCACCGAGGACACGCGGACGTCTCCCGCGGCGAATACGGTGGGCATGCTGGTCTCAAACGGCAGCGGCGGGCGTCCCAGCGCTGTCCAGGTGGCGCCGAGTTCTTCGGGATCCAGCTGGGCGTCGGTACGGATGAAGCCCGCCCTGTCGAGGGCAAGGTTGCGCAGCCAGTCGGTTTCCGGTCGCGCTCCGATGAAGCAGAACAGGCCGGCGCAGATTTGTTCCGAGACCTGACCGGTGGAATTGTCGGTCAGGGTGATTGATTCAAGCGACGAACTTCCGAACAGGCCGGTGACTTCGGTATGGACTCGTATCGTCACGCGCGGATCACAGCGTAGCCGGGCCAACAGATACGACGACATGGTGGCGGCCACGTCTGAACGACGCACCGCCAAAGTCACTTGGCAGCCGCGTGACGCCAAGAACAGGGCGGCCTGTCCGGCGGAGTTCGCCCCACCCACCACGGTCACGGGTTCGGTGCGGCAGGCGCGGGATTCCAGTTCGGTCGCGGCGTAATAGATTCCCGCCCCTTCGAAGTCGGCCCAGCGCTCCAAGGGCAGCGCGTTGTAGCGCACCCCGGTGGCGATCAGCACGGCGCGGGACTCGATGGCGGTGCCGTCGCTGAGCATGACGGTCAGGTGCTGCCCGCCGGTGTCCAGGTCGACCACCCGACACGGGCTGGAGAGCTGGGCGCCGAACTTCATCGCCTGCAGGGCCGCACGTTGGGTCAACTCCTGGCCGCTGAGACCGGAGGGAAAGCCGAGATAGTTCTCGATACGGGAACTGGCGGCGGCCTGCCCGCCGACGCCGGTCGCGTCAAGGGCGATGGTGTCGAGCCCCTCCGAGGCGCCATAGACGGCGGCGCCCAGACCGGCCGGCCCCGAGCCGATCACGGTCAGATCCACGGGCTTGGTCCCGGTGTGCCGGTACACCAAGCCCAGCGCCGAGGCCATCTGCTCGGTGGTGGCGCGGCGCAGCACATGGCGGCCGGTTATCACCGCGGGCAAATCGGCGCCGGTGATCTTCTCGGATTCGGCCAGCGCCCGACCGGCGCCACTGTCGGCATCCAGCCACAGGTGAGCGAGGCGTTGACGCGCGGCGAAGGTGCGCAGCGCGAGACTGTCGGCCGACAACTCGCTCCCGATGATGACGACCGCGCGGGCCGCCGGCCCCCCGCGTAGCAGGTCGCGGCGGGCCAGGAAGGTACGCAGCAAGATGTCGGAGAGATCGGGTTCGGTGGCCATCAACCGCCAGAACTGCTGGCGTGTGATCCGATGGATTCGGCCGGTCTCGGTAACACGCGCCATCAGATACGCCGTCTGGCCGGTCAGGAAGTTCAGTTCGCCGAGGAAACCCCCCGGCCCGTACCGGGCGACCACCGACTCAGGTTCCTCGCCGGTGGCCGGGCTGACGATCTCGATCCACGCCGAGTCGACCAGGATCAAGTCGTAGTCGACGTCGCCGGGGCGGAACACGATGTCGCCCAACTCAACCGGTTGCTGCACGCCGTAGGCCGTCATGCGGTCGAACTGGGCCGCGCTCAGTTGCGGGGGGGCCGGTGGGGACCCCGCCAACAGCGACGCTCCGGTCGGGTCCCCAGCCGGCTGACGGTCGCGGTCCGGCATCACTTGTCCATTGTCAGATCGGCCACA
>DATARY010000058.1:0-12833 GCA_036263935.1 Mycobacterium sp. | reverse complement strand
AACAATGCTTGAGGTCTTACCGTCCGAATCATGGAACTTTCCGATGGAGTCTGGCCCGACTGCCTTCCAGCCGTCGAGGTTCGCGTTGCCCGTCCGACCGACAAGCTCGCCGAGGTTCTCGAGTTCTACTGTGCGGACTTGGGCTTGCCCGAGCTGTTTCGCACCAATGCGCACGGATACGAAGTGGTGATGGTCGGCCTGCCGGGCGACAGGTACCACCTCGAATTCACGTCGCACGCCGACGGAAGCCCGGGCCGCGCGCCCAGCGACGAAAATCTGCTGGTCTTCTATTTCGCCACGGAGGACCGGATACTGGATGTCGTCGGCCGACTGGGTGAACGCGGACATGAGCCGGTCGAGTTGGACAATCCGTGGTGGCGCGAACACGGGGCGTTGGCATTCGCAGACCCCGACAACTGGCGAATCGTCTTGATGCCCACGCCGATTCCGCTGGTCGCCGGACTCAGGTGACGCGGCGCATCGCGTCCGGCGTCAGGTCCCTTAGCGTCGGATAACCGTCGACGGCCATGATCAGGTCCGCCTCCGCGAGCAAAGACCGCAGCACATGCACGACCCCGTCCTCGCCGCCGATGGCCAGGCCGTACGCGTAGGGCCGTCCGACCCCGACGGCGGTTGCCCCCAACGCGAGCGCCTTGACGACGTCGGCACCGCTGCGGATTCCGGAATCGAACAGCACCGGCAGCCCATCGGCCGCGTCGACCACGGCGGGCAGGCAGTCGATCGCCGGCAACCCGCCGTTGGCCTGACGGCCGCCATGGTTGGAGCAGTAGATGCCGTCCACCCCGCCGTCCTTTGCCCGCCGCGCGTCGTCGGGATGGCAGATGCCCTTGACGATGAGTGGCAGCTTGGTCAGCGACCGCAGCCACGGGAGGTCCTCCCAGGTCAGCGGGTTGCCGAAGATCGACACCCAGCGCAGCACCGCGGCTTGTGGATTCTCCTCAGGTGGTTGGGCCAGGCTGGCGCGGAACACCGGATCGCTGGTGTAGTTCGCAAGGCAGCGACCACGCAACTGCGGGAAGTTCGACGTGGCCAGGTCTCGCGGCCGCCAGCCGGTCACCCAGGTGTCGAGCGTGACGATGATGCCCCGGTAACCGGCCGCTTCGGCGCGGTGCACCAGGCTTGCGGCCAGGTCGCGGTCGGTCGGGGTGTAGAGCTGGAAAAAGCCTGGGGTGTCACCCAATTCGGCGGCGATGTCCTCCATCGGATCCTCGGTCAACGTCGAGAGGACCATCGGCACCCCGGTCCGGGCGGCCGCGCGGGCGGTGGCCAGGTCGCCGTGCCCGTCCTGGGCGCACAGGCCGATCACACCGATCGGCGCCATGAACACCGGCGAGGGCAGCGTCAAACCAAACAGATCGACCGACAGGTCACGTTCCTGTGCGCCGACGAACATCCGCGGGACCAGTCCCCAGCCGTCGAAGGCGGTCCGATTGACCCGCTGCGTGCGCTCGTCGCCGGCCGCCCCCGCGACGTATGACCACACCGACGGCGGCATCGCGACCTGCGCCTTGGCCTCCCACTCCGCGTAGGCCATCGGCAGCGACGGCACCACGCCGGACAGTCCGTGAAGGTAAATCTCGAGTTGGTAGTCCCCGTAGGCCATGGGGATAGCCTGCCAGGCTCGCGGTCAGGCGTTGGCCTGTTCCTCTGCTTCTGCGAGCTCGCGCTTCCACTGCCGGAAGGTTTCCTCGGTGCGGCCGCGGCGCCAGTACCCCGAAATCGATGCGGCCCACTTGGCTTCGACTCCGCGTTCCTTGCGGATATATGGCCGCAGGTTGTGCATGACCGTCTGGGCCTCGCCGTGGATGAAGACCTGCACCTGTCCCGGCAGCCAGGCAGCCTCTTTCACCGCCGCGATGAGCGGCGCGTTGTCGCCGGCCAGATCCTCGGGCACCAGGTCGGCGCGGCCGCCGCGATAGATCCAGTTCACCTCGACGCCCGCCGGCGCGGTCAGCGGGATCTCGTCGTCGGGACCGGCGACTTCGAGGAATGCCTTACCAATCGCGTTGTCGGGCAACGCTTCCAGCGCAGCGCCGATCGCGGGCAGTGCAGCCTCGTCGCCGGCGAGCAGGTGCCAGTCCGCAGCCGGGTCGGGCGCATACGCGCCGCTGGGCCCCATCAGGTAGGCGGGTTGACCCGGGGTGGCCGCGGCAGCCCAGGGCCCCGCGACACCGTGGTCGCCGTGCACCACGAAATCGATCCAGATTTCGCGGCGATCCGGATCGAGACCGCGCACGGTAAAGGTGCGCACCATGGGCCGCTCGTCGACGGGCAGGCCGTTGAAGCTGTCCAGGGTGAGCGGCTGTTCGAGGGCATCGACGCCCACGCCCTCCCTGACGAAAACGACCTTGACATAGGCGTCGGTGAAGTCGTTGGGGGTGAACGTGTCGAACCCACCGCCGCCCAACACGACGCGGACGAGGTGCGGCGTCAATCGCTCGCTACGCACGACTTCGAACGTGTGCACCGGACGTCCTGCCACTGTTCCTCCCAGTTGTCGACCAACCCCATCGAGGATACGAACGCCGAGGGCCGGGCGGGGGCCTACCTGGTCAGCACGTCACACGGGCCGCCTTACTCACCGGCGAGCGAGCTTCCACCTGCCGTCCCGACACAACACCAGACCCGAGATCTCCAGCATCGAGAGCGGTCCCAGCACCTGGGTGGGCGGCAGGCCGGATGCCACCGCGATCTGGTCCACCGTCCGCGCGCCCCGCGCCGGCAACGCGTCGTACACCCGCTTTTCCGATTCGCCGAGGCCGTCGAGCGGCGATGCGGGCCGCGGTTCATCGGGCGCCAGTTCGCCTGCACGGCCGACCAATTCGACGATGTCTTCGGCGCGCGTAACGACGCGCGCCTCGGCACGCAGCAATGCGTGACATCCGACAGACGCCGACGATGTGACCGGGCCCGGTACGGCGCACACCGCCCGGCCCAGCGCCCGTGCCCATGCGGCGGTGTTCGCGGCGCCGCTGCGCGCGCCGGCCTCGACGACCACGGTGGCTCCAGAAAGAGCGGCGACGAGGCGGTTTCTGGTCAGGAATCGGCGCCGGGCTGGGTGCACACCGGGTGGGTATTCGGTGACGAGCAGGCCCTGCTCACCGATCCGATGAAACAACGAGGCGTGCCCGGCCGGGTAGGTAGAGTCGATGCCGCCCGCCAGCACCGCGACGGTCAGCCCGTCGCACGCCAGCGCGGCACGGTGCGCCGCCCCGTCGATGCCGTACGCGCCGCCGGAGACCACCGCCACGTCCCGTTCGGCCAGACCGGCGGCGAGGTCGGCGGCCATGTGTTCGCCGTACGGTGTGGCCGCCCTGGTTCCGACGATCGCTGCGGCGCGGTCTGCGACGTCGGTCAGCCGCTCCGGGCCGACGACCCACAACACCAGTGGCGCGTGCCCGTCCGGCCGCTGCCCGGTGTCGATGCGTGCGAACGCCGCAAACGCCAGCAGCGGCCACTCGTCGTCGAATTTGGTGACCAGGCGCCCATCGCGACGCTGCAGTGCCTGCACATCTTTTGCCGCACAATCGATCTGACGCCGCGCCCGAGTGAGTTTGGCCAGCTCATCGCTTACCGCGCCGCGCCTCACCCGGGCGGCGGCCTCGACAGGCCCGACGCTCGCCACCAAGAACGACAGTTCCGGACACGGCGGTTCGGCGACGCGCGACAAATACGCCCACGCAAGTTGGGTGTCGTCGGTCATGAGGCACCTCTTGTCTGCCGAAAGCTCAGCGCGGTATTGACGTCGTCCACGACCGGCGCAGTGCGACCGGCCAAATCGGCCAGCGTCCAGGCGACTCGCAAACTCCGATCCACCCCTCTAATGCTCAGTACGCCCCGGTCCACCGCGGTTCGCAATGGTTTCATCGCCGCGGGCTCGGGCCGAAACCTGCGCCGCAGCAAGGCGCCACCGACTTCGGCGTTTGTGCGGATGCCGTAAGGCTTCCAGCGCTCGGCGGCAGCCTCCCGCGCGGCAGCGACGCGTTCGCGGACCAACGTGGTGGATTCGCCTTCCTCGATGGCGAATGCGCCCGCGCGCGCCGAGTACATCTCGACTCGCAGATCCACCCGATCCATCAGCGGGCCCGATAGTTTGCCGAGGTAGCGCCGCTTGGCCGATGACGTGCAGATGCAATCCTTGGGATCGGTCGGCGCGCACGGACAGGGGTTGGCGGCCATCACCAACTGGAATCGCGCCGGATAGCGCGCCACCCCGTCGCGCCGGGCCAGTCGAATCTCGCCGTCTTCCAACGGCGTTCGCAGCGCTTCGAGTGCGCTCACGCCGATCTCTGCGCACTCATCGAGAAACAGCACGCCCCGGTGCGCTCGACTGACCGCCCCCGGCCGGGCCATCCCCGTGCCTCCACCGACGAGCGCAGCGACGCTCGATGTGTGATGCGGCGCCACGAACGGCGGCCGGGTGATCAACGGTGTGCTGCCCGAGAGTAGCCCCGCGACCGAATGAATCGCCGTCACCTCCAGTGACTCACTGTGCGACAACGGCGGCAGCAGCCCCGGAAGCCGTTGCGCCAGCATCGTTTTGCCGACACCGGGCGGGCCCGTCAACATCAGGTGGTGGGCGCCGGCCGCGGCGACCTCGACAGCGAAGCGGGCATGCGACTGCCCGACCACATCGGCGAGATCGACAGCGGGCTCGGGTGCCGACGGCGGCGCCTCGATCCGCTCGTCGAGTTGCGCCTTTCCGGCGAGCCAGCAATGCAACTGCCCTAACGTCCGGACGCCCCAGACCTCGATGCCGTCGACGAGGCTGGCCTCCGCGAGGTTGTCCGTCGGGACCACCACCGTCGGCCAACCCTCACCCTTGGCGGCCACAACGGCAGGCAGGACACCCTTCACCGGACGCACCCGCCCGTCGAGCGCCAATTCACCGAGCAGCACGGCCTTGTCCAGCCGTTCCCATGACGACTTCCGGTTGGCCGACAACACCGCCGCGGCGAGGGCGATGTCGTACACGGAACCCATCTTCGGCAGCGTGGCGGGTGAGAGCGCCAGCGTCAGCCGAGCCATCGGCCAGTTGTTGCCGCAGTTGGTGATCGCGGCGCGGACCCTGTCGCGAGACTCCTGCAGGGCCGCGTCGGGCAGCCCGACCAGATGCACACCGGGTAGTCCTGAGGTGATGTCGGCTTCGATTTCCACGATCTGGCCGTGCAGCCCGAGCACGGCCACCGAGAACGCTCTGCCCAGCGCCATCAGCCGACCCCCTGCAGATGGGTGATCTCCGGCGTCCGACGTCGGCCGATGCGCACGCCGATGACGTCGATGCGCAGCGCCGCCCAACGGCCGTCCTGCGCGGCGAGCCACAGCCCCGCGAGTCGTCGCAGCCGGCGCACCTTCTCGGGCGTCACGGCCTGGGCCACTCCACCGAACTGATCGCTGGTGCGGGTCTTGACCTCGACGAACACCACGATCCGAGCGGCATCGTCGGCCGCGATCACATCCAGTTCGCCATACCGGCAGCGCCAGTTGCGCGTCAGCACGCGCAGGCCGAGCGAGCTCAGGTGCTCAACCGCGAGCCGCTCGCCAAGTGCGCCGATCTCGGCGCGGGTCAACGTCGTCATGGCGCCAGCCTGCGAGACGACACCGACACCGCGCGGTCTGGGAGCCCGGGTTATCCCCAGTCGCTGATCCATCCACAGACGAAGGACTGTTAGCGCTCCGCGATAAGACCTTCCTGCGTCAACGTCGCCGCGATGGCACCGTCGCCGCGGATCAGGCTGGCGGTCACCACCCCACGGCCGCGGGCTGCGGCAGGTGAACGGGACTCCAGCAGATTCCATTCGTCGGCCCGCACGGGTCGATGGAACCAGATCGACGAATCGGTGGTTCCGCTGCGATGACTGCGGGCCTTCATCGAATGCCCGTGCACTTGCAGCGCGGGGTCGATCATGTACACGTCCGTCACATAGGCCGCGACCATCGTGTGCACGATAGGGACGTCGGGAATGGGAACCGTTGTCCGCCACCACAATCGGCGCACGAACTCACCGCTCGACGTGTCGTCCGCGATCCTGATGTCGAGTTCGTCCAGCGGCATCGACGGTGCGGGTCCGGCTGGTCCGGTGCGCGGTAACGCCTCTGGGTGCTGCGGGATGGCCGATCGGCGACCATGCTCGGGGCCGGACAGGGCGGTGGCGAACGACACCGTGGCGGTCGTCATGAGCCGACCGTCTTGACGGGAGTCGACGCGGCGGGCAGCCGCGGTTCGGCCGTCGAACACCCGCGTCACGGTGTACTCGATGGGCTCGCCGGCTTCGCCGCCCCGCAGGAATTGCAGATGCATGTTGGTCGGTGGTCGGTCGGTGTCTACCGTGTGGACGGCGGCAGCCAGGCTCTGCCCGACGAATTGGCCGCCGTAGGCGCGTTTTCCGTCCGGACCGCTAGCCGGCCCGATCCAGGTGTCCGCGTCTGCGCCGGGCTCCAGCTCGAGCAGCTTGAGCAGCGTGCTCATGCCACGGTGCCCGATTCGGTGAGCCGACTGATCTGGTCGGGACCAAGGCCCAGCCACTCGTTGAGCACCGCGGCCGTGTCGTCGCCCAGCGCCGGAGCGACGGCGGGGGGTGGGTAGCTGCCGCCGATGGACATGGGCAGCCCGGGCGCCAGGTACTCACCGATCCGGGGCTGGTCGAGCGGGATGAACATGGGATTCGAGGTCACCCGGTCGTCGGCGGCGGCCTCCGCGAAGGTGCGGTAGCGGTCCCACAGCACCGACGTCCCCGACAGTCCCGATGCGACCTGCTCGCCCGTGTGCGAGGAGAACCACTCGGCGAACAATCCCGTGAGCGCGTCGCGGTGCCGGTACCGCTCGCCCTCGTCGGTGAAGTCGGCGCCGAGGCTTTCGGCCAGCGCGGCAACGGCTTTCGTTGTTCGGGTCAGCTCGGTGAGGTCGCGGAAATGGCGGCCGGTCAACGCGACGACCATGAACCCCACGCCGTCGCTGCTGATGAAGTCCTGGCCGTACTGGCCGTACACCGAGTTTCCGATCCGCTCGCGCGTGGTGCCGTTCACCATCACTTCTGTGAAGAAGCTCAGGTTGCCCGCGGTCGCCAGCGCCACGTTCTCCAACGGAATGCCGATCTGCTGGCCCTGTCCTGTTGCGTCGCGATGCCGCAGCGCGGTAACGACGGCCAGCGCGGTGTAGATGCCGCACGTGACATCCCACGCGGGCAGCACGTGGTTGACGGGGGTAGCGAGCTCGGCGGGCCCGGTCACCATCGGAAACCCGATGGCGGCGTTGACGGTGTAGTCAACGCCGGTGCCGCCGTCGGCGCGGCCGGACACCTCGACGTGGATGAGGTCGGGCCGCCGTCGGGTCAGCGTCGTATACGAATGCCACTGCCGCCCTGTGACATTGGTGATCAGCACGCCGCTGTCGGCGATCAGCCACTGGACGAGCTCCTGCCCCTCCGCTGACCGCATATCGGCTGCCACGGATCGCTTGCCCTTGTTGAGCCCCGCCCAGTAGATACTGTCGCCGCTGTCGGTGATCGGCCACCGGTAATAGTCGGCCGCCCCGCCGATCGGGTCGACCCGGATCACTTCCGCGCCGAGTTGGGCCAGCGTCATCCCTGCCAACGGCACCGCGACGAAACTGGAGATCTCGACGATCCGCACCCCGGCCAGGGGTTTCGTCGCGTCGGGGGCAGCGGTCATGCGGCTAAGCTATCAAGCGTTACATCCGACCCTGGGCGAGCTTCACGGCCGCCGCCTCGATGGTCTCCTCCGACAGCAGCACCTCAAGCGCCGCATCGCCGAGCGGGATGAAGCTGTCCATGCTGGCGACGCGGTCGACGGCACCGCTGTAGCCGTGCTCGAGCAGCGCAGCGAGCACACCTTCGCCGACGCCCCCGGTCTTGCGGGTCTCGTCCACGATCAGCACCCGCCCTGTGACACTCGCTTCGCGCATCATGTCCTCCACTGGCAGCGGCGCCAGCCATCTCAGGTCGACGACCCGCGCTCGCACCCCTAGAGATTCGAGCCTGCGCGCGACCCGCAGGCTCATCCGCAACCCGTTGCCGAACGTGAGGATGGTCAGATCCGTCCCGTCGCTGTAGGTGCGCGCCCGCGCGATCGGCACCCCGGCGTCCGGGTACCTCGCGAGCCAACCCTCGTCGCCGTCGTCGTACAGGTCGCGCGTGTGATACAGGGCGATCGGCTCGAGGAAGACACAAACCACGCCAGCCGCCTTCGCCGCGGCGGTGCACGTGTGCAGCATCGCGGCCGCATCGTCCGGGCGCGCGGGCGATGCAATCACGATGCCGGGTATGTCCCGGATCGCCGCAATGGAGTTGTCGTTGTGAAAGTGCCCGCCGAAACCCTTCTGGTATCCGTAACCGGCCACCCGCACCACCATCGGATTGCGGTACTGCCGGTTGGAGAAGAACTGCAACGTCGCGCCTTCGCCGCGGATTTGATCCGACGCGTTGTGAAAGTAGGCCAGGTACTGAATCTCGGGTATCGGCAACAGTCCCGACACCCCGGCGCCGAGCGCGAGTCCGAGGATCGACTGCTCGTCGAGCAGCGTGTCGAATACCCGCGCCGAACTGGTCTTGCCGAGAAGCCCGCGGGTGACGCCGTACACGCCGCCCTTGCGGGCGACGTCCTCTCCGAAGATCATCGCCTCGGGGTATCGATCCAGAATGTCGTGCAACGCACGGTTGATCGCGAGCGCCAGCGTCAACGGCGCGTCCGGCACGCCCGACCTCGCCGCGGCGGCCAGCGACGCCGGGGACGCGGCGGCTGCTTCCTCGAGGCCGTCCCGCAGCGGCTTCATCACCGCTGCCGCGCTGTCGAGCTGTCGGAGGTCGACCTGACCGGCTAGCTCAATGACGGTGGCGCGCTTGGCCTCATAGCGGTCGAGCACCTCCGCGGGCGTCAACACAGCGGCGTTAATCAACGCTTTTGCCGTGCACAGCACCGGATCCCGAGCCAAATCGTCGGCTATCTCATCGGGTCGGCGGTAGGCCGGCTCGTAGTCGGATCCCGCGTGCCCCATCAGCCGGACCATGCGCAGGTGAAGGAATGCCGGGCGCCGTTGTGTGCGTACCCACGACGCCGCGGCGGAGGTGGCGTCGAAGGTCGCCGACAGATCGGAGCCGTCGGCCGCGAAATACCGTAGCCCGTCCCGGTTTCGGTACGTCTGCGCGATCCACCCTCGCGGGGTCTTGACGCTGATGCCGATGCCGTTGTCCTCACAAACGAACAGCAGCGGCATCGGCACGCCCTGATACGCCGAGTGCAGCGCGGCGTTGATGGCACCAACCGAGGTCGAATGATTCACCGACGCATCACCGAAGCTACACACGGTAACCGCGTCGTCGGGCCACGGGCAGGCCACCCCGAGCTTCTTGGCCCGAGCGATCGAGAACGCGACACCGACGGCCCGCGGCAGATGCGATGCGATCGTCGAGGTCTGCGGAATGATGTTCAGATCGTGCCGGCCGAACACCTTGTGTCGGCCCCCTGCAATCGGTTCGGCGGTGGCCGCCACCAGCCCGAGCAGCACGTCGCGCAGCGGGTCCGAACCGCCGACTTGGGCGGCGCGAGCCAAAAAGAACCCGCCGGAGCGATAGTGCAGGAGCGCCGGATCGGTCGGCCGCAGCGCGGCGGCGACGGCGGCGTTCCCCTCATGTCCCGAGGAGCCGATCGTGTAGTACCCGGTGCCCTGTGATCGCAGCCAGCGCGCGGCCAGGTCGAGGTGTCGGCTACCGAGTTGGGCATCAAACAGCGCCAGCCAGTCCTGCACCGTCAGCGCGGAGCCGAGCATCGAATGGTCGTCCGGACGATCCGGCATTGCAGAGATCGTCGCCGTGAAGTAATCGTCGACGGGTTCAGCCACGGCTCTCCTGAACTATCGACTGATTGTTGAGCGGGACACGACGCTCAGCCCTCGGTCATCGGTTCGACGGTGATCACACGAGTTCGATCGCCTCGGCGATGGATGGAAGGATCCGGCTGGGCCGGAACGGATACTTCTCGACATCTTCGATGGTGGTCGACCCGCTCAGCACGAGGATCGTTTCGAGGCCCGCCTCGATGCCCGCAACGACGTCGGTGTCCATCCGGTCGCCCACCATGGTTGTGGTTTCCGAGTGCACCTCGATCTGGTTGAGGGCGCTGCGGAACATCATCGGGTTGGGCTTGCCGACGAAGTACGGTTCCCGGCCGGTGGCCTTGGTGATCATGGCGGCGACGGAGCCGGTCGCGGGCAGCGGTCCCTCCGCGGACGGTCCGGTGACGTCGGGGTTGGTTGCGATGAACCGCGCGCCGCGAAGGATCAGGCGGACCGCGGTGGTGATCGCCGTGAACGAATACGTCCGGGTTTCGCCGAGCACGACGAAGTCCGGTTCTATATCGGTGAGCGTGTAGCCGACGGCGTGCAGCGCGGTGGTGAGCCCGGCCTCGCCGATGACGTACGCAGACCCGCCGGGCAGCTGATCGTTGAGGAACGACGCAGTGGCCAGGGCGGAGGTCCAGATCGAGGACTCGGGCACGCTCAGTCCGCTGCGCTTCAGCCGGGCGGACAGGTCACGCGGCGAGAAGATCGAGTTGTTCGTCAGCACCAGGAACGGCCGCTCCTGGTCCACCAGGCGCTGCAGGAATTCGGCGGCGCCGGGAAGGGCGTGATCTTCGCGGACGAGGACGCCGTCCATATCGGTGAGCCAGCTTTTCGGTGTCGAGCGCACGGGTCCACCCTAAAGCGTGACTGGAACGTCGACGTGCGGCTCTACGCCTGTGCGGGCAGCGCCACCGTGTCCGGGTCGTCGCTTGGAGGACGTGGAGGTTGCGGTTTCAGGAAGTGATTGTCACCGCGGGGGTAGACGACCTGCGGCCACCAGAACCACCGGCCCAACAGCGTCGCGATCGACGGCATCAGGAAGGAGCGCACCACCAGCGTGTCCACCAATAGCCCGATGGCGATCGTTGAGCCCATCTGGGCCAGCACGATCAGCTTGCTGCCGACCATCCCCGCCATGGTGGCCGCAAAGACCAGACCGGCGGACGTCACCACGCCACCCGTAGCGGCCATGGAGCGAATGATGCCGGTCTTCAACCCCGCGTGTATCTCGTCCCTGAAGCGGGACACCAGCAACAGGTTGTAGTCCGATCCCACCGCCAACAGGATGATGACGGACATCAACATGACCAGCCAATGCACTTGGATGCCGAACAGGTCCTGCCACAGCAGCACCGAGATGCCGAAGGACGCGGCGATCGAGCTGGCCGCCGTGCCGACGATAACGGCCGCGGCCACGGCGCTTCTGGTGAGGATGAGCATGATCATGAAGATCAGCGTCAGCGACGACACCACCGCGATCATCAGGTCGTACTTGGCGCCGTCGGACATGTCCTTGTACGTTGCCGCGACCCCACCCAGGTAGATCTTGGCATTCGACAGCGAGGACATTTTCAACGCCTCCTGCGCGGCCCTTCTCTCCGAGTCGACCCGCCCAATGCCCGCGACCGTCGCCGGATCGCTCTCGTGGGTGATGAACATGCGAGCGGACTTGCCGTCCGGTGACAGGAACATGGCAAGGCCCCGCTTGAAGTCGGGGTTGTCGAAGGCCTCGGGAGGCAGGAAGAACATGTCGTCGTTCTTGGCCTGGTCGAAACTCGCACCCATCGCGAGCGCGGTGTCGTTGGAGGCCTGCTGCTGGTCGTACAGGGTCTTCTGCGAGTTGTACGTCGCCAGCGACAGGTCCCTGCTGGCCTTCATCGTTGCGATCGTCTGTGGCAGGAGTGCGGTCAGCTTCGGAGCGAGGTCCGCCAGCTTGTCGGTGTTGACCTGCACCGCACCCGTCTTGTCGGTCACTTCGTCTATCCCATCGAGGGCGTCAAACAGGGACCGTGTGGCGGCGCACAGGGGGATGTCGAAGCAGTGCGGTTCCCAGTAGAAGTAGTTGCGCAGGGGCCGGAACTGGTCATCGAAGTTCGCGATGTTGTCTCGTAGTTGTTGGGTGGTTTCGAGTAGGGCCTGCGACTTGGCCGCCGAGTCCTGTGTGAGCTTGGTTTGCTCGAGGGAGAGTTGGTACTGCTTCTCCAAGATGTCGATCGAGACGTTCGTCGCATCGATCGTTTTGAGCTGGTTGGCCAATTGATCCCGCTGGAACGGCAGGTTCATGTTGCTGGTCTGCCCCTGGATGCTGGTCTGGAACGGAATCGAGCTGTGCTGGATCGGAATGCCCAGTGGCCTGGTGATGTTCTGCACCATCGCGATGCCTTCGGTGTGCATGACATTGCTTGAAACCTTGTTCAGGACAAGCATATCGGCGGGATTCCGCATGTCGTGGTCGGCCTCGATCATCAGGATGTCGGGGTTCATCCGGGCCTGTGTGAAATGCCGGTCGGCGGCGGCGAAGCCGATGTTGGTTGGGGCGCTGGCCGGCATGTAGTAACGATCGTTGTAGGCCGGCCTGTACCCCGGAATGGCCACAAGGCCGATCAGCACCACGAACAAGCTCGCCACCAGAATGGGTCCGGGCCAACGGACCACGGCAGTGCCGACCCGTCGCCAAAACCTACTCCGCGGAGGCCGTTTGGATTCGAACAGCCCGACACGACTGCCGAGGAAGAGGATGGCCGGTCCCAGCGTGACCGCAATCGCCACGACCACGATCATTCCGATCGCGACGGGGGCACCCATGGTGCTGAAGTAGGGCAGCCGCGCGAAACTGAGGCAGTACGTCGCCCCTGCGATCGTCAGGCCCGACCCCACGATGACAGGAGCGACGGACCGAAAGGTGGTGTAGTAGGCCGTATCCCGATCCTCACCCATGCCGCGCGCTTCGCGATAG
>DATARY010000067.1:0-65014 GCA_036263935.1 Mycobacterium sp. | reverse complement strand
CGCGCAGGCCGGCGCCGTGCAGATCCTCATCCTGATCGCCTTGCTGTTGTCGCAAACCTGCGGTGTCGCCGCGACCGTTGAACTCATCGCCCGCGGCGTGATCACCCGCGGAATACCAGCCCGACCCGCACAGTCCACGGCGGCCGGACTGTTCCGCGGGCGCCACCCACTGATCCCGACATGGGTCGTGCGCAGGAGGCAGTGAATCGGTCAGCCGTTCCGTCCTGCGCAGCGCCATGTGCGAAGCATTTAGGCTGGGTGCGTGGCGTCTGTTGAGGTCGATGCGCTGGGGCTGTCCGCGTTGGCCGGTCACTGCAGCACGGGAGTCTAGGCACCGATCACCTCGAGACCGCGGCCAGCCACTGGAGGCAGACAGCCGAAACGTGGGAACACGCCTTCAGCGCGATTCACCGTGAGGCTCCCCATCCCGGAGGCACCTCCTGGCGCGGGGTGGCCGCTGACGCCGCTGTGTTGCGGACCGGCGCCGATCGGGTCGTGGTGGTGGGCGCGGCCGATGGGTTGCACGCGGCCGCCGCGGCTGCCCGCTATGGCGCTGGCGAAATCGCCGGCGCACGGCAGCTGGCGTTGCAGGCGGTCGATGAGGCCCGCGCAGCGGGTTTCACCGTTGGAGAGGATCTTTCGGTCACCAGCCGCCAAGGCGGTCCGCCGGCCCTGCAGGCCGCGCGGCAGGCCCAGGCGCAGACACTCGCTGCCGCGATCCGCGCCGGCGCCGAAAACCTGGTCGCCGTCGACACCGAAGTGGCAGGTAAGGTCGGCGCTGCGATTGCTGGTGTCAACAGCGTCCAATTCGGTGACACGCCGCTGACGCCGAACAAGAAACCCGAGATCCAGGCGGTCGACTTCAAACAGGACCCGCCACCGCCGCCACCGGGACCGAACGCGAACGACATCCGCGGAGTACTCGACAGGCTGCCGGTCGGTAACAGCCCTGAAATCCGGGTTGTCAAGTCCCAGCAAGATCTTGACAACCTCTGGAACTGGTTGAAGCAGAACGGCGTCGAGCGACCCGGCGGCTACGGGCCCAAGCCAGGCGACATGGTCACGCTGCCCGACGGCACCATCGTCGGGCGTCGAGAGGCCGCCGTCTCTACCGAGCAGCCCGCGCTAGATGTCCGAGTGCCGGGTAACAATGGCTACATCAAGGTCCATATCAATCCGACCGAGGGTGGTGTACCTGAGATTCCCAAGATCGGAGAACCGGTGGCGCCCAAACCGCCTCCTGTCGAGGCACCCAAACCACCGCCCGTCGAACCGCTGCCCAGGGCCGGCGGCATACCGATACTTGGCGGCCCGGGCGCCCCGATCGGACCAACCTTGGTGCCGCCGCCACACAGCATCCATCACATGCCAATCCTTGGGGAAGACGACCCCGACGCACCGTGGGAGTACGAGCGATGACGACACAAGACGCGCACGACAAGCTGCGCAGCGCACTGCTCACGAGCAGTCTGTACGACGACGTACCTCTGGCACAGGTCGAATCGGTGGTCACCCGAGACGAACTCGCGGAGGGCACCGCCGACCAGCAGGAGCTGGCCCTGTCGGTCATACGGTCGCTTGTCGAAGACGGCCTGATGACGTTCGAGGGTTGGGATGATCTAGGGCTCGACGAGGCGATGGACCGTGTGCGCGGACTGTTCGTTGAGCATTACGACGATCCGGGCCAGTGGGCCTTCGCTGTCTGGCTTAAACCAACAGAGTCCGGCCGGCGCGCGGCCGAAGCACTTAAGGCCGGCGCCGACTGAAGACGGTCGCTCGGACTACTGGGTCTGTTGGATCAACGGGGGACGCGAAATGCCATCGTCCCGTAGCTTGCCGGGAAAGCACGGAGACATCCCGATAATCGACGGCGGACTTTTCGGGTCTGGCCGGGCCTCGATCTGGAGTGTGTATCCATCGGGCGCGTAGCCGAAGCGATTGGGCTTGCTGAAGCCGTCCCGCTCGATGACTTGCCAGCCCCACTGTTTCCAGATGTCGCCAGTTTGGCTGATGATCGTGTTGAAGTCGGTGATGCCAGGCGGCAGATTGATATCGCGCCAATCCTCAACGTGGACTGGGGCGTCGGGGCCGCTGGGGTTGTCGTCGCAGTAATTGGTGCCCTTGCCGACCATGTAGCGGGTGCCATCCAGGCTCGTCCCTTTGGGCAGCGCGTCAACCGTCCTCTGCAGGTAGCGCAGCACCGTATCCTGCGCTTCCTGTTGGCTGGCCGGGATTTTCGGCGAGGCGGGAACGGGTGTTTGTTCCATGGGGCCTCCTGGGATGACCGTCGCGCCCGATGGGATGGGCGCTCCAAGTGATGGCGACGGTGTTGACGGCGATGACGATGAGCAGCCGGCGAGCACCGTCACGGAGAGTGCTGTCGCGGCAAGGATGAGTCGGCGTGTCATGGCGTGAACCGTGGCGGGGTGACGTTGGTTTGTCCGGCGATGATGCGACCCATGTTATCGAGTGCCGGATTGCCCGCGCTCCAGTAACTGCTGTGCGCGTCGACGGTGGGTGAGCCGAAGGGACCTGCGGGTCCGGGGGCAGCCTCGAACGGTATGCCGCCGAAGCCTCCGCTCATCGGGTCGGGGCCAAGCGTCGCGTAGGTGGTGATGCCGATGATGTCGTTTTCGGCCCGTGTCGCGAAGACATGAGCCCCAGGGGCGAGGTGGAGGTCATTGGCGTGTTGGGCGAGCACACCCGGGCTGCCGACGGCCACGACATTATTTGCGTCGAGATGGTGGCCGCCGAGTCCCGCTGCACCGACCAAGGTGGAACCGTAGCTGTGGCCGATAACGGTGTTGATTGACGCGCCACCGGTGGCGCCGTCGTTATGGGACGCCCGCAGTCCTGCTTGGAAGTCGTCAAGCGCACCGGCCCCATTGTGGGCGTAGCTCGTGGACGGGGCGTCGGTGACGACGTTCATGGGCCGGTCGTAACCCATCCAGGTAGTTACCGAGACGTCACCGGGTTTGAGGCTGGGGTCAGCGCGCAGCGTGGCTTGCAGCATCTGCTCCGACTTCTCGGTGCTGAACTGCAGGCGGGTGAGATCTTGGCCGGTCCCCGGAACGAACGTGGCGTTGCGTTTAGCGGTGTCAGGGTCGTTGATGGAAACCGCGGCGTGCCCCTGATCGTCCATGGTCCCGAGTAATCTCGGCAAACCATCGGGTGATTCGAGCGCCTTCTGAACTTGTTCGTATCCTTGGCGCGACTGGTTCGCCTTGTCCCACTGGGTCTTCCAGGTCTGCCACTCCTTCGAGTCAAGAAACGGAGTGTTACCTGCGGCCCAGTCCGGGTGCGCGGCGCGGAGGCGATCGACTTCAGCCTGGTTGGCCTGCTGCAACTCGTTGAGGTGCATGCGGTTGTAATGGTTGCGGTCGACGAACGGCATGCCACCGTGATTCCCGATCGAGTGATCGTGCTGGTACAACCAGTCCTTCTCTTCGGGGGTGAGCTGGTCCCAAAGGTCATGAAACTGCTTGGGGTCCCCCGGCAGTGGACGGGACAGCGCATCCTGAATCTCTGGCCGGTTGTCGTGTGGCGTGTCCGGTATCGACTCGGCACCGGTCGCCATGTTGATCGCGCGGGCCAGCTCCTCATCCACCCGGGCGGCCTCTGCCAGAATCGCGTCGAGTCGCCCTTGAAGCGCCTCCATTTCCGCCAGCGCCACGATCATCGGGGCTCGGGGGTTGGGGCCGGGCATCACCCGGCTGCCGGCGGGGTCGATCTCGAATCCCTGGTTGGCTGCGTCGGCCTCAAGCTGGGTCAGATCCGATTTCACCCGCTGCATGTCATCGGCCGCGGTCTGCGCTGCACGGGCGACCGCAAGCGCCTCGTTGCCGTGCGCGTCGAGGTCCTTGCGCAGTTGCTCGTTGGCCTGGCGGGCCGCTTTGGCTGCGTCACCACCCCAGGAGCCGAATGCCGGGATCGTCGCGATCCCGTCGGCGGCCTCAAATGCGGCTTCGGCCCGGCTGCGGGTCGCGTGGAAGACCTCGCGGACATCGCCGGGGTCCCACCGATCAATATCGGCAACGGAGACGGTCACGGCGTGGGCCGCGGCAGCCCGACGTCGAGGGTGCTGACCTGATAACCCACCGCCTCGATGTCAGCGGCATTGTCGTCGTCACTACCGACATAACCGGCGGCAGCACTCCGCAGCGCCCGGCCGTGCTCCAGCAAATTACCGAAAAGAACCGACGTGTCCGTTTGCCACTTGGCTACCGCCACGCTCAGCGCCGCTGCCGATCCAGTCGGCACGCCAACTTGCGCTGCTTGGATGCGGCCATTTGCCGCCGCGTGCCGGAGATGCAGTTCATCTGCATGTGCATCGACGTTTGCAGCCGAGACGTGCAAGTCCTCCGGCACAACCCGAATCAGATTCGACACCGAGCCCTCACAATCGGTCGTGTACACCTGATACAAGCCTAGGGCCGGTGCTACTTGCGAAGCCGCACGAGTTTCTGCGCTCCGGAGCTGGCGACTTGGCGTTCGACCTCAATGGCTATTCTGTGCGGCATGGCTGCTGACATTGTGCCGATCCGGCTCGCGCTAACCAATGGCGACGGGTACACCTTGTGGGCTCCACGCTGGCGCGATGCGGGCGATGAGTGGGAGGCCTTCCTGGGCAAGGACGACGACCTTTACCTGTTCGAATCGGTGGCCGACCTTGCGGGATATGTCAGGACCAACACCGACAACGACCTGGCCGACCATCCAGCGTGGAGCCGGCTGGCCGATGCGAACGCGCACACGTTCGATCCCCCGGAGGACCGGCAGTATGACCTGGTCGGCGTCCAGGAACTGGTCGCCGAGAAGAAACCCACCGAGGAGACGGTGCACAAGCTGCACCGCACGTTGGCCATCGTCTCTGCGATCGGCTCGGTGTGCGAGCTGGCCGGGGTAACAAAGTTCTTCAACGGCAACCCCGTACTGGGAACGGTGGGCGGTGGCGCCGACGCATTCGCCGGCCGCGCCGGGCGCAAGCGATGGGCCGAGATCGGGTCGCTGATCGGCCGCGGCTGGGACAACGTCCTCGACGCGATGGACGCGATCGTCACCGCGCCCGACGTTGACGAGGCAGCTCGTGAGAAGGCGCAGGCCGAGCTCGACGAGCCGGCGCCCGAGCCCGAAGAGGACGACGTGGCCGCCGAGGATTCGGACGTCGTGATCGAGGACGAGGTGGACACCGACCATGAAACGCAAGCACTCGCCGCGGCGGCCGAAGAGAAGGTGCTCGGCAGCGACGAGGACTTCTGGCACCGGGTCGGCATCGATCCGGTGCGGATCATGACCGGCGCGGGCACGTTCCACACGCTGCGCTGCTACCTCGACGACGAGCCGATCTTCCTGGGCCGCAACGGAAGAATCAGCGTCTTCAACTCCGAGCGGTCGCTGGCGCGCTACCTTGCCGACGAGCACGACCACGACCTGTCCGGTCTGGCCACCTACGACGACGTCCGCACCGCGGCGAACGACGGCTCGCTGCGTGTCACCGTCTCCGCGGACAACGTCTACGTACTGAGCGGGATCGCCGACGACATCACCGACGGACCGGACGCCGTCGACCGCGACCAGTTGGAGTTGGCCGTTGAATTGCTCAGGGACGTGGGCGATTACTCCGAGGACACCACGGTCGAGGTTGCGCTGGACGCCGACCAGCCGCTCGGCCGACTGGTCGCCCACGTGCTGGACCCGGACACGGTTCGCCCGCCAAGCCCGCCGTTCGCGAAGGCCGTCGAGCAATGGGAGTCGCTAGAGGTCTTCGTCGAGTCGCGACTGCGCCAGGAATAGGGCTACAGCTCGGTCGCTTTCGGGTGCCGTGGGATGCACCGCCAACGTCGGCGCTATACACGAGTAGACAAGCGCCGTTGATCCAACGACACCATACGTCGCGATGAGTTCAAGGCCCCGCGACGGTCTGTACGGGTATGACGCTGCCTAGCACCCCCACCATCCGTTCCGTCGCCGTCCCTGGCGCGCGCCTGCACTACGAGGTCCGCGGGGCCGGTCCGCTGCTGCTCGTCATCGGCTCGCCGATGGCGTCGGCTGACTTCGCACCGCTGGCCGACGCGCTGGCCGGCGACCTCACCGTGGTCACCTATGACCCGCGCGGCCACGCGAACAGCTCGATCGACGACCCCTCCGATGACGCCACACCGGAGCAGCGCGCCGACGACATCGCCGCGATCCTCGACGACCTCGGCGCCGACTCGGCCGACGTGTTCGGTTCCAGCGGCGGCGCGGTGACGGGTCTGGCGTTGGTGGCCCGCCACCCCGGACGCGTCGGCACGCTGATCGCGCACGAGCCGCCGCTGCTGCAGCTGCTGCCCGACGCCGAACAACAGCGGGCGAACACCCGGGACATCATCGATACGCACCGCACCCACGGCATGCAGGCCGCATGGTTCAAGTTCATGGTCAACGCCGGCTTCGACATATCGGCGCCCGACGGCGCCCCCGGTGGGCCTCCGCCGGAACCGTCCGACGACGAGCGCCGCGAAGCCGCCCGTTTCTTCAATCACGAGCTGTGGCCGACGACCCAATACGTGCCGGACATCGACGCCCTGAAGGCCGCACGCGTGATCGTCGGCATCGGGGTGGACTCCGGGCGCCTTGTGACGTACCGGACGTCGACCGCGCTGGCCGACCTGCTCGGCGGCACACCCGCCGAATTCCCCGGCGACCATGGCGGATTCCTCGGAGCGCCAACCAAGTTCGCGCAACGCCTCACCGAGGTGCTCCGCAGTTAGCCGATCAGCACGGCGTAGCGGGGTTTGATCACGTCGTCGATCAGGGCCAACCGTTCGTCGAACGGGATGAACGCCGACTTCATCGCGTTGATCGTGAAGCGCAACAGGTCGCTCCACCCGTAGCCGAACGCCTCGACGAGCCGCATCATCTCCTGGCTCATCGTGGTGTCGCTTATCAAGCGGTTGTCGGTGTTGACGGTGACGCGGAACCTAAGCCGGGCCAGCAGGTCGAACGGGTGCTCGGCGATGCTGCCGACCGCGCCGGTCTGCACATTCGAACTTGGGCACATCTCGAACGGAATCCGCTTGTCCCGCAACAACGACGCGAGCCGGCCCAACCGCGCGACGCCGTCGGGCCCCACCGTGATGTCGTCGACAATCCGCACGCCGTGACCGAGCCGGTCGGCGCCGCAGAAGGCGATTGCCTCGTGGATGGACGGCAGCCCGAACGCCTCACCGGCGTGAATTGTGAAGCGGGCGTTGTTGCTTCGCATGTATTCGAACGCGTCGAGGTGGCGCGTCGGCGGGTACCCGGCTTCGGCGCCCGCGATGTCGAAGCCAACCACACCCTTGTCGCGGAATCGGATCGCCAGCTCGGCGATCTCCCGGGAGCGCGCGGCGTGGCGCATCGCGGTGACCAGGCAGCGCACCGTGATCGACCGGCCCTCGGCGCTGGCGGCCTTCTCCCCGTCGGCGAAGCCGGCCAGCACGGCGTCGACGACCGCGTCGAGCGACAGGCCGCAGTCGATGTGCAGTTCAGGCGCGAACCGGATCTCGGCGTACACCACGTTGTCCGCGGCCAGGTCCTCGACGCACTCGAAGGCGACCCGGTGCAGCGCCGCGGGCGTCTGCATGACCCCGACCGTGTGCGCGAACGGCTCCAGGTAGCGAACCAGCGACCCGCTGTGCGCCGCGGTCCGAAAGCACGTCGCGAGTGCGTCGACGTCGGTGGCCGGCAGGCCGTCATAGCCGTACTGGTCGGCCAGCTCGAGCACCGTGGCCGGGCGCAGCCCGCCGTCGAGGTGGTCGTGCAGCAGCGCCTTTGGGGCGTGCCAGATCGACTCCAGCGTCAGCGGTGTGGTCATGTCAATCTCCGCTCCTCGCACGCGCGGGGGGAATCCGGTCGATGATGAGCGGACGCTGCGGGGGCGCGGTGTCCGTGACGCTCCAGCCGTCCGCGAGCTCGGCCATCGCCGCCGCGAAGCGGTCCGGGGTGTCGGTGTAGACCGTGAACAACGGCTCACCAGCGGCGACGGGCTCGCCGGGCCGCCGGTGGATCCGCAGTCCGGCGCCGGACTGGACCCGTTCACCCGGCACGGAGCGGCCCGCACCGAGCCGCCACACCGCCATACCAACCGCCATCGCGTCGATACGTCCCATCGTGCCACCTCGCGGGGCGGTGATGGTCTCGGCGTGCGCACCGATCGGCAACTCCTCCGAGAGATCGCCACCCTGAGCGGCGACCAGCGCACGGAACCGGTCCATCGCCGAGCCGTCGCGCAGGGTCTGCGCGGGATCGATGCCGTCCAGCCCTGCGGCGTCGAGCATCTCCGCGGCCAGTGCCAGCGTGAGCTCCACCACGTCGGCGGGGCCGCCGCCGGCCAGCACCTCAAGGGACTCGTCGACCTCGACGGCATTGCCGACCGTGCGACCCAGCGGTGTGTCCATGTCGGTCAGCAGCGCGCGGGTGACCAGTCCCTCGTCGGTGCCCAGCTCGACCATGATGCGCGCGAGCGCACGCGACTCGGCCTCGGTGTTGAGGAACGCCCCTGACCCGACCTTGCAGTCCAGCACAAGGGCGCGGGTGCCCTCGGCGACCTTCTTGCTCATCACCGAACTGGCGATCAGCGGCAGCGACTCGGTGGTGCCGGTGACGTCGCGCAGGGCATAGATTTTCCGGTCGGCCGGTGCCAGCTCGCCCGCGGCGAAGATCACCGCGCCGAGGTCGCAAAGTTGTTGGCGGATTTGGGCTTTGGACAGCTCCGCGTTGAAACCCCGGATGGATTCCAGCTTGTCGAGCGTGCCGCCGGTGTGCCCGAGCCCGCGTCCCGCCGCCTGCGGGACCGCACCACCGCACGCCATCACCACCGGCACCAACGGAATGGTGATCTTGTCGCCGACGCCGCCCGTTGAATGCTTGTCCACCAACGCCAATGGCCTGCCGTCGCGCCGCAGATCGGTAAAGTCCAGCCGCTCGCCGGAGGCCACCATCGCCGCGGTCCAGCGCGCGATCTCGGCCTCGGTCATGCCGCGCAGGAAGATCGCCATCAGCAGCGCGGACATCTGTTCGTCGGCGACGCGTCCGTTGGTGTAGGCGTCGATCACCCAGTCGATGGCCGCGTCGGACAACTCGCCGCCGTCGCGCTTCGTGCGGATGACCGTCGGCGCGTCGAACGTGAACTGGGTCACGGAGTTTCCTCTTCGGGCTGCCGCTTGGGCCGGGCCAGATCGTCCGGACCGAACGCGTCGGGCAGCAGCTCAGCCAACGGCTTCGGACCCAATGGATGGTCGATCAACAGGTGCGGGCCCCCGTGCTCGAGCAGCACCTGCCTGCAGCGTCCGCACGGCATCAACAGCTCGCCTGTGCCGTCCACACACGACAGCGCGATCAGCGTGCCGCCACCGCCGGAATGCAGGGCACAGACCACTGCGCACTCGGCACAGAGACCAAGGCCATATGAGACATTCTCCACATTGCAGCCGGCCACCATTCGGTGGTCGTCCACCAGCGCGGCCGCACCGACGGGGAACCCCGAGTAGGGCGCGTATGCGTGGGCTGCCGCTTCGGTTGCCTTGTGCCGCAACATCTTCCAGTCGATCTCGGACGTCATGTCACCTCTCACCGAGCAGATTCTGAATGCATTCCGAAGCTTTGGGCCCGCGCCGGCCGGGTTAGATAGGTAACCCTAATTTTTGACGTTTCCCGTGCGCCGACGGCTAAACGGTAGTTCGTTAAGCAGTAGAACTGGGTTTAGAGTCGCCCCGAGGTTTGGGCAGCGGGCAGGCACCGGCCGATGTCGCCGGCGTCCCGGCTCCGGTGCCCAAGCATCCACCGATGGCGTTGGAGGCCAGATGAGTATTGCGACATCCGAGAGCCCGGGGGTACCGGCTCCGCGATCGCATCCGCCGCGCAGGCGTTCCCTCTACCGCGGCGATCCCGGCATGTGGTCCTGGGTGCTGCACCGCATCACGGGAGCGACGATCTTCTTCTTCCTGCTCGTGCACGTGCTCGACACCGCCCTGGTGCGGGTCGGACCGCAGACCTACAACGAGGTCATCAACACCTACAAGACCCCGATCGTCGGGCTCATGGAGATGGGCCTGGTCGCGGCCGTGCTCTACCACGCCCTCAACGGCATCCGGGTCATCCTCATCGACTTCTGGCAGCACGGTCCGAAGTACCAGCGGCTCATGTTGTGGATCGTCCTCGGCGTCTGGTTCGCCGTGATGATCCCCGCACTGGGCGTGCTCGGCATGCACATGGTGGAGCGATTCCTGTGACCGGGCCATGGACACCCCACCACCGCGAGGGCCGGCTGGCACCCGTGCTGGAGAAAGAGCACGACCGCCCGGCCAGCCTGGACCACCCGCGCGCACCCCGGCGCCCCAGGGGCATCCCCTACTTCGAGAAATACGCCTGGTTGTTCATGCGGTTCTCGGGCGTTGCGCTGGTTTTCCTTGCGCTCGGGCACCTGTTCATCGGGCTGATCTGGGACGGCGGCGTCTACCGCATCGACTTCAACTACGTCGCCCAGCGCTGGGCGTCACCGTTCTGGCAGATCTGGGACATGGCCCTGCTGTGGCTGGCATTGGTGCACGGCGCCAACGGCATGCGGACCATCATCGGCGACTACGCCCGCAAGAATGTCACCAAGTTCTATCTGAATTCGTTGTTGTTGCTGGCGACGGGGTTCGCGTTGGTGTTGGGCACCTATGTGCTGGTCACCTTCGACGCGAACATTTCGTGACGGGGAGCGGATAGATGATTCAGGAACATCGCTACGACGTCATAATCGTCGGCGCCGGCGGCGCGGGCATGCGCGCGGCGGTCGAGGCCGGTCCGCGGGCGCGCACCGCGGTGCTGACCAAGCTCTACCCGACGCGCAGCCACACCGGCGCTGCTCAGGGCGGCATGTGCGCGGCGCTGGCCAACGTCGAGGAAGACAACTGGGAATGGCACACGTTCGACACCGTCAAGGGCGGCGACTACCTCGCCGACCAGGACGCCGTCGAGATCATGTGCAAGGAAGCCATCGACGCGGTGCTCGACCTGGAGAAGATGGGGATGCCGTTCAACCGCACCCCCGAGGGCCGCATCGACCAGCGCCGGTTCGGCGGGCACACACGCGACCACGGCAAGGCGCCGGTGCGCCGGGCCTGCTACGCCGCCGACCGCACCGGTCACATGATCCTGCAGACGCTGTACCAGAACTGCGTCAAGCACGACGTCGAGTTCTTCAACGAGTTCTACGTGCTCGACCTCATCGTGTCGGAGACACCGGGCGTTCCTGTGGCCACCGGCGTGGTCGCCTACGAACTCGCCAGCGGCGATATTCACGTCTTCCATGCCAAGGCCGTCGTGCTGGCGACCGGCGGCTCGGGCCGCATGTACAAGACCACCTCCAACGCACATACGCTGACCGGGGACGGCATCGGCATCGTGTTCCATAAGGGACTTCCGTTGGAGGACATGGAATTTCACCAATTCCATCCGACAGGTCTGGCGGGCCTTGGCATCCTGATCTCCGAAGCCGTCCGCGGCGAGGGCGGGCGCCTGCTCAACGGTGACGGCGAGCGGTTCATGGAGCGCTACGCGCCGACGATCGTCGATCTTGCGCCGCGTGACATCGTCGCGCGGTCAATGGTCCGCGAGGTGCTTGAGGGCCGAGGCGCCGGCCCGCACAAGGATTACGTCTATATCGACGTGCGCCATCTCGGCGCGGACGTGCTGGCGGCCAAGCTGCCCGACATCACCGAATTCGCGCGCACCTACCTGGGTGTGGATCCGGTCAAGGAGCTGGTGCCCGTCTACCCGACCTGTCACTACGTGATGGGCGGAATCCCAACCACAATCAACGGCCAGGTGCTGCGCGATAACACCAACGTGGTCCCCGGGCTGTACGCGGCGGGCGAGTGCGCGTGCGTGTCGGTGCACGGCGCCAATCGGCTGGGCACCAACTCGCTGCTTGACATCAACGTGTTCGGCCGCCGCGCCGGCATCGCGGCGGCGAACTACGCGCTGGGTCACGACCACGTCGCACTGCCCCCGGAGCCCGCGGCGATGGTGGTCGGCTGGGTGGGAGACATCCTGTCCGAACACGGCAACGAGCGCGTCGCCGACATCCGCGGCGCGCTGCAACAGTCGATGGACAACAACGCCGCGGTGTTCCGGACCGAGGAAACGCTGAAGCAGGCGCTCACCGACATCCACGGTCTCAAGGAGCGCTACGCCCGAATCTCGGTGCACGACAAGGGCAAACGTTACAACAGCGACCTGCTCGAGGCGATCGAGCTTGGCTTTCTGCTCGAGCTTGCCGAGGTGACCGTGGTCGGAGCGCTGAACCGCAAGGAGTCCCGTGGCGGTCATGCCCGTGAGGACTACCCCAACCGCGACGACACGAATTACATGCGCCACACCATGGCCTGCAAGGAAGGCACCGATCTGCTGAGCGACATCCGACTGGACTACAAGCCGGTGGTGCAGACGCGATATGAGCCGATGGAACGGAAGTACTAACGATGAGCCGCTTGCGCGAAGAGCAGAACCGATGACGATCACACCTGACGTCGAAAACCCGGCGACCAAGGATCCCGAGCTGCCGCCCGTACCCGAGGACGCGGTGATGGTCACGCTCAAGATCGCCCGCTTCAACCCGGAGGATCCCGACTCGGGGGGCTGGCAGAGCTTCCGGGTTCCGTGCCTGCCCACCGACCGGGTGCTCAACTTGCTGCACTACGTCAAGTGGTACCTGGACGGCACGCTGACGTTCCGGCGGTCGTGCGCGCACGGGGTGTGCGGATCGGATGCCATGCGTATCAACGGCGTCAACCGGCTGGCATGCAAGGTGCTGATGCGCGACCTGCTGCCGAAGAAACCCGGCAAGCAATTGACGATCACCATCGAGCCGATCCGCGGGCTGCCCGTGGAGAAGGATCTCGTTGTGAACATGGAACCGTTCTTCGACGCCTACCGCGCGATCAAGCCGTTCCTGATCACCAGCGGCAATCCGCCTACGCGGGAACGGATTCAGAGCCAGACCGACCGGGCGCGCTATGACGACACCACCAAGTGCATCCTGTGCGCGTGCTGCACCACCAGCTGCCCGGTGTACTGGAGCGAGGGTTCGTATTTCGGGCCCGCCGCGATCGTCAACGCCCACCGGTTCATCTTCGACAGCCGTGACGAGGGCGCCGCGGAGCGGTTGGACATCCTCAACGAAGTCGACGGGGTGTGGCGCTGCCGGACCACGTTCAACTGCACCGAGTCGTGCCCGCGCGGCATCCAGGTGACCCAGGCGATCCAGGAGGTCAAGCGCGCGCTGATGTTCGCACGCTAGTTCTGTGCGGTCGGGCTGTCACGCATTGCGGTTTCAGCGCAGCCAGGCATCCTGAACGACGTCCTCCGCGTCGGCATAAGTGCCCATGAGCCGGTAGGCAACCGCCAGCAGATGGGGCCGCAGTCCTTCGAACTCAACGACCCGCGCGCTGGCGGTCATGGACACTGTTCGCTTGCGTGGCTACTTGGTGGCTACGCATTCCTGCAGCGCGGGACCCCCCAGACGCGTGATTTCATGGTCATGGTTGCTTGCTACGACGGATTCCGTGCACAATCGCAGGCATGGCTAACTCGGGTCCATCGCACGGATTGGCGCCCGTCGCGTTTCGTGTCAACCGGTCCCGACCGGGCGCGGCGTTCCAACTCGACGAGCTGTCCAAGCAGATCATCGAGAAGTTGCAACAGGACGGACGCCGGTCGTACGCGGGTATCGGAAAGGCGGTCGGGCTGTCCGAGGCCGCCGTGCGTCAGCGAGTCCAGCGGATGGTCGACGCCGGCGTCATGCAGATCGTGGCGGTCACCGATCCAATGCAGCTGGGCTTCGCCCGTCAGGCGATGATCGGCATCCGCTGCACCGGGGACACCACCAGGGTGGCCGAAAAGTTGGCCGCGATCGAATCCGTCGACTACGTGGTCCTGACCGCGGGCTCGTTCGACGCCATTGTCGAAGTCGTGTGCGAAGACGACGACGACCTTCTTGACCTACTCAACACCCAAATTCGCGCATTGCCGGGAGTGATATCCACCGAAACGCTTGTTTACCTGAAACTCGTCAAGCAGCAATATAATTGGGGTACACGATGACGACTGTCGATATCGATCTGGGCGCGAAGGCAAAGCGTCACCTGTGGGGCCACTTCGCACGCCACGGCGCTGGTATCACGCCGCCGATCATCACCCGCGGCGAAGGCGTCACCATCTGGGACGACAAGGGCAAGAGCTATATCGACGGCCTGTCAGGCCTTTTCGTGGTCCAGGTCGGCCACGGCCGTACCGAGCTCGCGGAGGCCGCGGCTAAGCAGGCCGAGACGCTGGCGTTCTTCCCGCTGTGGTCGTATGCCACTCCAACAGCGATCGAGCTGTCCGAGCGGATCGCGGGCTACGCACCCGGTGATCTCAACCGGGTGTTCTTCACCACTAGCGGAGGCGAGGCCGTCGAGTCGGCGTGGAAGCTGGCCAAGAACTACTTCAAGCTGACCGGCAAACCCGGTAAGCACAAAGTGATTTCGCGTTCGATCGCCTACCACGGCACGTCGCAGGGCGCGCTGGCGATCACCGGACTGCCGGTGTTCAAGGCGCCGTTCGAACCGCTCACCCCGGGTGGCTTCCGCGTGCCCAACACCAACTTCTACCGGGCACCCGCTCAATACGAACACGACATCAAGGCGTTCGGTCAATACTGCGCGGATCGTATCGCCGAGGCGATCGAGTTCGAGGGGCCCGACACCGTGGCCGCGGTCTTCCTCGAGCCCGTGCAGAACTCCGGCGGCTGCTTCCCGCCGCCGCCGGGGTATTTCGAACGTGTCCGCGAGATCTGCGACGAATACGACGTGCTGTTGGTGTCCGACGAGGTGATCTGCGCGTACGGCCGGATCGGCTCGATGTTCGCCTGCGACGACTTCGATTACGTGCCGGACATCATCACCTGCGCGAAGGGACTGACGTCGGGCTACTCGCCGATCGGCGCGATGATCGCCAGCGACCGGCTCTTCGAGCCGTTCAACGACGGCAAGACCACGTTCGCGCACGGCTACACATTCGGCGGGCATCCGGTGTCGTCGGCGGTGGCGCTGGCCAACCTGGACATCTTCGAGCGCGAGGGCGTCAATGACCACGTCAAGGCGATGGCACCCGTCTTCCGCGCAACGCTCGAGCAGCTCTACGACCTGCCGATCGTCGGTGACGTCCGCGGTGAGGGGTTCTTCTACGGCATCGAGCTGGTGAAGGACAAGGCCACCAAGGAGACCTTCAACGACGAGGAGAGCGAGCGGCTGCTGCGCGGCTTCCTCACCCCGGCGCTGTTCGAGGCCGGGCTGTACTGCCGTGCCGACGACCGCGGCGACCCGGTCGTGCAGCTGGCGCCGCCGCTGATCAGTGGCCAGAAGGAGTTCGACGCGATCTACGAGATTTTGCGCGGCGTGCTCGACGAGGCCGGGCGGCTGATGTAGGGCTTGGGGGCTTTCGAAGTCCGCTTGGAGCGGGCGGGGCGTTTCGGGCGGGGCTGACGGTCGTCTCACTCGGGGCCACCGGGCTGTAACCATCGAAATCGACTCTTTGCAGATCCCCTCTCGCACTTCTCCTCCAATACGTCGATCTCGACCCGCGTCGGGCCCGAATGCGATCACATTTGTAACTCCAACCACTTTAGTCACAGCGTGGCTCCTTGGGATCGAGCCGCCGATCGCCTAATCTGCGGTCACCATGGCGACCTCACGGATGTTCTCCACGCGCGCCTTGTCCCAGGTCGCGGCGTTTATGTTGCTTGCTGCACCGGCACTGATCGGCCTGCCGGTGGCCGCCGCGGAACCCGATGCCGCGCCGAATACCAACGCCTGCCCGTACAAGGTGTCGACGCCGCCCGCGGTTGACTCATCCGAGGTGCCGGAGGCCGGGGATCCACCGGCGCCGCTGCCCGTTCCCGCCAAGCCGCTCGGGGGAGACCTGCTGTCCGGCTGCGGCACCATCACCGCACCCGGCACTCCCCCGGTACCCAACGATGTCTCCGCAGAGGCGTGGCTGGTGGCCGACCTGGATTCCGGCGACATCATCGCCGCCAGGGACCCGCACGCCAGGCAGCGCCCCGCCAGCATCATCAAGGTGCTGATCGCGACGCAGGCCCTGCGCGAGCTGCCGATCCACAAGGTCGTGGCGGGCACCCAGGACGACGCGAACGCGGAGGGTACGAAGATCGGCGTCGGCGAGAAGGGCTTCTACTCGATCAACGACCTGTTGCACGGCCTGCTCATGCACTCCGGCAACGACGCCGCACACGCGCTGGCCATGCAGCTCGGCGGAATGGACACCGCCGTGCAGAAGATCAACGAACTGGCCGGCAAGCTCGGCGGCCGCGACACCCGAGCTGCGACCCCGTCCGGCCTGGACGGTCCCGGCATGAGTACGTCGGCCTACGACATCGGCCTGTTTTACCGATACGCCTGGCAGAACCCGACGTTCGCCGATATCGTCGCCACCCGCACCTTCAACTTCCCGGGCCGTGGCGACGTCGGCTACCCGATCGAGAACGACAATCAGCTGCTGTACAACTACCCCGGCGCCCTCGGCGGCAAGACCGGATACACCGATGACGCCGGCCAAACCTTTGTCGGCGCAGCCAATCACGATGGGCGCCGGCTGGTCGCCGTGCTGCTCCACGGCACCCGCCAGCCGATCGCCCCATGGGAACAGGCCGCGCATCTGCTCGACTACGGGTTCGCGACTGCGCCAGGCACAAAGGTCGGCACGCTGATCGAACCCGATCCCTCGCTGACCGCCGCGAAACAGGATGCCGCCAACGGCAACCCCGCGAACTCCACCTCCGCGGCCGCGCTCCCCGATATCAACGCGATGCCCGTGCGGGTAGGGGTCGGCATCGTCGGCGGCTTGCTCGTCTTCGGCCTCATCATGGGCGCCCGGTCACTGAACCGTCGCCCACAGCACTGACTTAGCGTCTTCGCATCCGCGATAGCCTCAGCGCGCCTCACCAACAAGCCTCAACCTTCGGTTTACCCTTAGCGACCGTGACCGCATTGCTCGACCCGTTGCCTGCGGAGCTGGATTTCGAGCCCCAGATTCCCTGCGTCGCTCGCAAGTTCTGCAATCCACGCGACCATCCGGCCAGCGTCTGGATCACGCTTTCGTGCGGCTGCCCCTACCCGATGTGCCAACGGGCATTACGGATAGCGAACCTGCGCTTGAGGGCCCAGCGACTCACCTGCCGGCTATGCGGGACGGGCCAGATCGCGATTCGTTCTGTTGTTCGCATATAAGGCCGGTTCCCCGCTAGCGTCTTCGGAGCCGCGAAAGGCTCAGCGCGCCAAGGGCGCCCACCGCCGCGGCGGCCAGCGCTCCGCGCACTCCCAGACCTTCACGAACATGCACCCGCGTGGTGATCTGCGCCGGTTTGGGCGGCTCCACTGGTGCGGTGGCGAGGTTTTCGGTCGACGTGGCCGCCCACGCCGTCGAGAAGAGGATTAGCCGCGCGGTGATATAGGCGAACACCATCAGGCCCAACACCGGGCCGAAGGTGGCGCCCGCCGGCCCGCGCACGACCGTCTGCAGATAAATCGACGCCACCTGTTTGAAGATCTCGAAGCCGATCGCCGCGATCAGTCCCGCCCGGACCGAACTGCGGAAGCTGACCGATTCGCGCGGCAGCCGCGCGATGATCCAGGTAAACAACAGCCACGAGATCAGCAGCGACGTTATCAACGATGCCGCGCGCAGCAATCCTCCGAGCGCCGGGAAGTCACCGATGCCAAGCCATTTCAGGACCCGGCTCATCAAGCCCGGATCGCCGAGCGCCGTCAACGCGATCATCAGAACGATCGCAACGAACGCCGACACCAGCGCCAGCAGATCCGACAGTTTGGTGCGAACAAAGTGGCCTCGGTCGCTACGTTGCACCCACATCTCGCTGAGCGCCTCGCGCAGGTTGGCCATCCAGCCGAGCCCGGCCCAGG
The DNA here is from genome assembly GCA_036263935.1 of Mycobacterium sp. GTDB lineage: Bacteria > Actinomycetota > Actinomycetes > Mycobacteriales > Mycobacteriaceae > Mycobacterium. The sequence goes on along the minus strand of DATARY010000067.1, from coordinate 47,027 downwards.
CGGCCGTGGCCAGGCCGATGATTCCGACCGAGGTCCGCGACGCGATCGCGGAATCCATCAGGTTGACCAATTGCTGGCCGAAATCGCCTGCCACCGTTGACTTGATGCGTGACTCGATGTCGGCGAGCAACCCGGGCTGGCGCGACAGGACGAACCCGCCGATCGCGAAACCCACCATGACCATCGGAAACAACGCGAAGATCGTGTAATAGGTGATGCCCGCGGCGAAGAAGTCACCCTTGCTGGCCTTGTAGCGTTCCTGCGCCCGCATCACGTGGTCGAACCACGCGTAACGGGTCCGCAGACGGTTGAGAATCCCCGGCTTGGCCGGCTCGGTCATACCAGCCTCCCAAGAGCGTTATGCGCGTTGCTGCAAGAACCCTAACCGGTCGTACACACGCTTGAGCGTCTTGGCGGACACGTCCCTCGCCCTGTCGGCACCCGCGGCCAGGACCGACTCGAGCTCGGCTGGATCGGCGAGCAGTTCGTCTACCCGCGCCTTGAGCGGGGCGACGAATTCGACCACGGCCTCGGCGGTATCGGCCTTCAGGTCGCCATAGCCGCGCCCGGCGTAACCCTCGACCAGCTTGTCGACGTCCGTGCCGGTGACTGCGGATTGAATGGTCAGCAGATTGGACACGCCAGGTTTGGCGTCCGGGTCGTAGCGCACCTCACGCTCACTGTCGGTGACCGCCGAGCGGATCTTCTTAGCCGATGCCTTCGGGTCGTCGAGCAGGTTGATCAGCCCGGCTTCGGTGGCCGCCGACTTGCTCATCTTCGACAACGGATCCTGCAGATCGTAGATCTTGGCAGTGGCCTTCTGGATCAGCACGTCGGGCACCACGAACGTATCGGGGAAGCGTGAGTTGAACCGTTGCGCAACGTCGCGTGCCAACTCCAGGTGCTGGCGCTGGTCCTCGCCGACCGGCACCACATCGGTGTCGTAGAGCAAGACGTCGGCGGCCATCAGGACCGGATAGGTGAACAGACCGACGGTGGTGGCTTCGCTGCCTTCCTTCTGCGACTTGTCCTTGAACTGTGTCATCCGCGACGCTTGCCCGAAACCGGTGAAACAGCCAAGCACCCAGGTCAATTCGGTGTGCGCAGGCACATGGCTCTGCACGAAGATCGTGCAGCGCGCCGGGTCGATACCGAGCGCCAGGTACTGCGCGGCGGTGACCAGGGTGCGACGGCGCAGCTGCTCGGGATCCTGCGGGATCGTGATCGCGTGCAGGTCGACGACGCAGAAGTAGGCGTCGTATTCGTCCTGGAGGCTCACCCACTGCTTGATCGCACCCAACGCGTTGCCCAGATGCAGGGAATCGGACGTGGGCTGTACGCCGGAGAAGACGACGCGGCGAGGGGATCCAGTGGAGACACTCATGATGGGTCAATCCTTTCACAGGCGATTTGTGCGCAAATGACTCGCTTTCGGTCGTCGGCACGGGTCTCCGTTGACGTTGACCACACGCTTAGGGCGCCTCGAGCTACGGGTGTCAACTGAACAGTTGACACAATTGTTCAACAGACAGCAAAGTGTCCCGGGCGCGGGCTGTCATCCTGATGGTGGGGTTACCGTCTAAAAGTATCGAGAGGGTTAATTTTCATAACTGTTCGCGATCGTTGAGCGGCCATGTCTATTCTGGTCAGATGCCGCGTACCGATCACCATGGCAAGCAGTTGCATGCGCTGCTCGGCTATCTGCTCGACGGAGGGGTGGAGAGTCGAGACATCTACCGTGCTCTGGGAATCTCCAGCAGCACCTACTACCGGCGAATAAAAGAGCCCGACTATCCAAATGCCGAAGAGCTACGCAAGGTCGCCACCGGATTCGGTTTGAGCTTTGCCGACCTCCAGGTCCGATTTGGAATGCTGAGCCCCGAGGATGTGACCATCTACGCCGACGCCCGTTTCCCCCGCCACCACTCAGCGATGGCACCCGGGTTCCCCCGCCACCACACAGCGATGGCACCCGGGCAAATCCGACTGCACTAGATTTCGTCGGTGCGTCAACCGATGGCCTTCGGGCTGTTCTGCTCTTGGACTTGTTCCAATGCCCTGCGTGCGAACACCCACCGCTCGGTGATCGTCATCTGCCCGCGCCCGCTGCCCAGGAAGGTGATGAACCAAGAGATGACGGCTGTGAGCCGGTTGCGGCCGCCGACGAGGTAGTAGAGGTGCAGACCCAGCCACGCGAGCCAGGCCAGGAATCCGCCGAACTCGAGCTTGCCGACCTGGCATACCGCGTTGAAGCGCGAGACCGTCGCCATGCTGCCTTTGTCGAGGTACTTGAACGGCTTTCGCGTCGTCGGGTCGTCGCCCTTCAAGCCGCCCTTGATCTGCTTGGTGGCGTAGACGGCGCCCTGGATCGCACCCTGAGCCTGACCCGGCACGCCCGGCACGCTCATCAGGTCCCCGATGACGAACACATCCGGATGACCCTTCACCGTCAGGTCCGGCTCGACGATCACGCGGCCTGAGCGATCACATTCCGTCCCGTCGGACTGCTCGGCGAGCTGCCGGCCAAGCGGGCTTGCCTGCACACCGGCCGACCAGACCTTGCATGCGCAGTCGATGCGACGTTCGGTGCCGTCCTTCTCCTTGACCGTCAGGCCCATGTAGTCAACGTTCGTCACCATCGTGTTGAGCCGGACCTCGACTCCCATTTTCTCCAGCCGACGCTGCGCCTTGAGTCCGAGCTTGGGTCCCATCGGCGGCAACACCGCGGGTGCGGCCTCGATCAGGATCACCCGGGCAGCGCTCGGCTGAATCGTTCGGAATGCCCCGGCCAGAGTGCGGCGCGCAAGCTCGGAGATCTGCCCGACAACTTCGACGCCGGTCGGTCCGGCGCCCACCACAACAAAGGTCAGCCTGCGCTGCCGTTCGGCCTCCGACGTCGTCACCTCGGCCGCCTCGAACGCGCCGAGGATCCGGCCGCGCAACTCGAGGGCGTCGTCGATCGTCTTCATGCCGGGCGCAAAGGCCTCGAAGTGGTCGTTGCCGAAGTAGGACTGCTGCGCGCCGGCCGCCACGATGAGGCTGTCGAACGGAGTCACCCGCTCCCAGGTCATGAGCTTGGAGGTGACGGTCTTGCTGGTCAGATCTATCCCGACGACCTCGCCGAGCAGCACCTCTGCGTTCTTCTGTTTGCGCAAGATCATTCGCGTCGCCGGCGCAATCTCGCCGACCGACAGGATGCCGGTCGCGACCTGATAGAGCAGCGGCTGGAACAGGTGGTGGGTGGTCTTCGCGATGAGGGTGATGTCGACGTCCGCATGATTGAGGTGCTTCGCCGCGAACAGCCCGCCGAAACCCGACCCGACGATGACGACGCGATGGCGCCGGGGAGCAATGCTGGGGATGCTCATGGGCCGTGCTCCTCCCGACACCGGACGTACCGACCCTAACCGACGCAGTTGCGGTACCGCCGGTATCACCTTTAGGGTCGGGCAGCATGGTCGAGCTCGCACCGATACACCTGGGGTCCGGCGACCCGATTCTGTTGCTACACCCGTTCGTGATGTCGCAGAACGTATGGAAAGACGTCGCTCCACTCATAGCTTCGACCGGCCGCTACGAGGTGTTTGCGCCCACGATGCCGGGCCACAACGGCGGGGCGCGCGGCCCGTTCTTCCTGGACTCCGCGTCGCTGGCCGACGACGTCGAACGCCGGATGGACGCGCTGGGTTGGCACACCGCTCACATCGTCGGGAATTCCCTCGGTGGCTGGGTGGCGTTCGAGCTCGAGCACCGCGGCCGGGCCCGCACGGTGACCGGTATCGCGCCGGCCGGCGGCTGGCGGCACTTGACGCCGGTGAAGTTCGAGATCGTCGGCAAGTTCCTGGCCGGCATGCCGCTCTGGTTGTTGACCCTCGCGCTCGGACCCCGGGTGCTGCGGCTGCCACTTTCCCGCAAGCTGGCCTACCTGCCGGTCAGCGCGTCGGCCGACGGCCTGAGCGACGAGGACCTTGTGCAGATCATCGACGACGTGTCACACTGCCCGGCGTATTACCAGCTTCTGTTCAAGGCGCTGCGCCTGCCGGGCCTGCTGGACCTCGCCAACACCCGCGTCCCGACGCATCTCGTGACCTGCGAGAAGGACCGGGTGTTGCCCGCACCGCGGTTCACCCGAGAGTTCACCAGAAACCTGCCGTCGAACACGCTGGTTACCAAGCTCGACGGCGTCGGGCATATCCCGATGTTCGAGGCGCCGAAGCGGATCGCAGACCTGATCGTCGACTTCACCGACCGCTACGCGCCGCCGCCCAACACGGCCACCGGCTAGGAGTCGAGCGACTTCTTGAAATTGCCCGCGATCGTGTCGAGGAACTCCTCGCTGGTCTGCCACGGCTGATCTTCGCCGATCAGGAGAGCCAGGTCCTTGGTCATCTGACCGCCCTCGACCGTCCCGATCACGCTCTCCTCCAACGTGTTCGCGAAATTGATCACATCCGGGGTGTTGTCAAGCTTGCCGCGGTGCTCCAGCCCGCGCGTCCACGCGAAGATGGACGCGATCGGGTTGGTCGACGTCGGCTTGCCCGCCTGATGTTGGCGGTAGTGCCTCGTCACCGTGCCGTGCGCGGCCTCGGCCTCGACGGTCTTGCCGTCCGGTGTCATCAACACCGACGTCATCAGGCCCAGCGATCCGTAACCCTGCGCGACCGTGTCCGACTGGACGTCACCGTCGTAGTTCTTGCACGCCCACACGTAGCCGCCCTCCCACTTCAGGCAGGACGCCACCATGTCGTCGATCAGCCGGTGCTCGTAGGCAAGCCCCTTGGCGTCGAACTGCTCCTTGTACTCCTCGTCGAAGATCCGCTGGAACTCGTCCTTGAACATGCCGTCGTAGCCCTTGAGGATCGTGTTCTTCGTCGACAGGTAGACCGGGTAATTCTGTTGCAGCCCATAGTTGAACGACGAGCGGGCGAAGTCCTGGATGGACTTCTTGAAGTTGTACATGCCCATCACGACGCCGCCGCCCTCGGGGATCTTGACGACGTCGTGCACGATCGGCTCGCTGCCGTCGTCTGGGGTGAACGTCACCGTGAAGGTGCCCGGCCGGTCCACCTTGAAGTTGTCGGCACGATACTGATCGCCGAAAGCGTGACGGCCGATGATGATCGGCTTGGTCCAGCCCGGAACCAGCCGTGGCACATTCTTGATCACGATCGGAGCGCGGAAAATAGTGCCGCCCAAGATGTTTCGGATGGTGCCATTTGGCGACAGCCACATCTTCTTGAGGTTGAACTCCTTGACGCGGGCCTCGTCGGGGGTGATCGTCGCGCATTTCACACCGACGCCGTGGCGCTTGATCGCCTCGGCGGCGTCGATGGTCACCTGGTCGTCGGTGGCGTCGCGGTGTTCGATGCCGAGGTCGTAGTAGTCCAAGTCGATGTCGAGGTACGGGTGGATCAGGGTTTCCTTGATTAGCTTCCAGATGATGCGGGTCATCTCGTCACCATCGAGCTCTACGACCGTGCCTTCGACCTTGATTTTGGACATCTGAGTCCGGTTCCTCCTACGCATGGCGGACGCCTTGTGAGCAGTTCTACGAATGTGTCTCGCGGGCCAGACTACAAGCAGCGTCGGGCGCGCGAGGGGTCAGCTTTCGCTACTGACCAGTAGCTTTGCGCATCGCGCCGCTGCGCTACGGGCGGGAAGGCCCGACAGCAGATTTGTGTCAGCGTTGTCTCAGCGCAAGCCGCTGTGTCGTCGGTCGAGGGCACTAATCACCACTGGCTCAATCAATTCGGCTGTCACACGTTACTGTCACTCGACGAAGCGTTGCACCGAACGGGACCGGCGTCAGCCCTGTGCGGCCGCCAATGCCGCGTTGAACGTTTTGCTCGGCCGCATCACCGCCGTGGTCATTTCGACGTCGGGCGCGTAGTAGCCGCCGATGTCCACCGCGTGGCCTTGAACCTCGTTGAGTTCGGCCACGATCGCGTCTTCATTCTCGGTCAACGCATCGGCTAGCGCGGCGAAATGTTCGGCCAGTTCCGTGTCGTCGGTCTGTGCGGCGAGTTCTTGTGCCCAGTACATGGCGAGGTAGAACTGGCTTCCACGGTTGTCGAGTTCACCGGTCTTGCGCGACGGACCCTTGTTGTTTTCCAGCAGCTTGCTGGTTGCGGCTTCGAGCGTCTTGGCGAGGATCTTGGCCCGCTCGTTGCCGGTCTTGGTGCCCAGGTCGTCCAGGCTGGCGCCTAACGCGAGGAATTCGCCAAGCGAATCCCAGCGCAGGTGGTTCTCCTCCACCAGCTGATTGACATGCTTGGGCGCCGAACCGCCGGCGCCGGTTTCGTACAACCCGCCGCCGGCCATCAGCGGCACGATGGACAACATCTTCGCGCTGGTCCCCAGCTCCAGGATCGGGAACAGGTCGGTGAGGTAGTCGCGCAGGATGTTGCCGGTCGCGGCGATAGTGTCCATCCCGCGGACCACGCGCTCCAGCGTGTACCGCATGGCGCGCACCTGAGACATGATCTGGATGTCGAGGCCTTCGGTGTCGTGATCCTTCAGATAGGTCTTGACCTTCTTGATCAGCTCATTCTCGTGCGGACGGTACGGGTCCAGCCAGAACACCACCGGCATGCCGGAGGCACGCGCACGGGTGACGGCCAGCTTGACCCAGTCTTGGATCGGGGCATCCTTGACGATGGGCATGCGCCAGATATCACCGGTTTCCACGTCCTGCGTCAGCAGCACCTCACCGGTTTCGACGTCCACGATGTTGGCAACGCCGTCCTCGGGAATCTCGAACGTCTTGTCATGCGAGCCGTACTCCTCGGCCTTCTGCGCCATGAGGCCGACGTTGGGGACGGTGCCCATCGTCGTCGGGTCGAACTGTCCGTTCGTCTTACAGAAGTTGATGATCTCCTGGTAGATGCGGGAGAAGGTGGACTCGGGGTTCACGGCCTTGGTGTCCTTGGCCCGTCCATCGGCGCCGTACATCTTGCCGCCCGCGCGGATCATCGCGGGCATCGACGCGTCCACGATGACGTCGCTGGGCGAATGGAAGTTCGAGATCCCCCTGGCCGAATCCACCATGGCCAGCTCGGGGCGGTGTTCGTGGCAGCGGTGCAGGTCTCGAATGATCTCGTCGCGTTGCGTTGCGGGCAGCGCCTCGATCTTGCTGTACAGATCGACCATCCCGTTGTTGACGTTCACACCCAGCTCATCGAACAGCTTCTGGTGCTTGGCGAAGGCGTCCTTGTAGTAGGTCTTCACCGCGTGGCCGAAGACGATGGGATGCGAGACCTTCATCATCGTCGCCTTCACGTGCAGTGAGAACATCACGCCGGTCGTGTACGCGTCCTCCATCTGAGCCTCATAGAACTCGCACAAGGCCTTCTTGCTCATGAACATGCTGTCGATGAGGTCGCCGTCCCCCAGCGACACCTCGGGCTTGAGCACGATCGTCTCGCCGCTCTTGGTCAACAGTTCCATCTTCACGTTGCGCGGGCGGTCCAGCGTCATCGATTTCTCGCCGTGGTAGAAGTCGCCGTGCCGCATGGTCGCAACGTGGGTGCGAGAGGCCATGGACCACTCGGCCATGCTGTGCGGGTGCTTGCGCGCGTACTCCTTGACCGCCTTGGGCGCGCGGCGGTCCGAGTTGCCTTCGCGCAGCACCGGGTTCACCGCGCTGCCCAAGCATTTGGAGTAGCGCTCTCGGATGACTTTTTCCTCGTCGGTCTTCGGATCTTGCGGATAATCCGGCAGCTTGTAGCCCTTGGTTTGCAGTTCCTTGATGGCGAGCACGAGCTGAGGGACGGAGGCGCTGATGTTGGGCAGCTTGATGATGTTGGTGTCCGGCAGCTGCGTTAGCCGGCCCAGCTCGGCCAGCTGGTCGGGCACACGCTGTTCTTCGGTCAGAAAATCGGAGAACTCGGCCAGGATGCGCGCCGCCACCGAGATGTCGCTGGCCTTGATGTCGATGCCCGCCGGCCCGGTGAAGGCACGGATGATCGGCAGAAATCCGTAGGTCGCAAGCAGCGGCGCCTCGTCGGTCAGCGTGTAGATGATGGTCGGCTGCTTGGCGCTCATGGGTGTGTTCTCCCGGCGTTGCTGTCGGTCAGATGTTGAGGAGCTCCGCGCGGCTATCAGTATTGCGCGGGATACGGCGTACACGTGCGACAGGGGTCCACTCGGGTTTACCGAGTCCGGGGGGTCCCGGTCAACCGGGTGGCACCCCGTCGGCGGGGTGCGATAGGCTTCTTCTCGGTCATGAGCGCCAGCGTCAAGCCCCGGCTCGCTGGCCGGCAACCCTCCAACCGCGGTGGGGTGCCCCGGGTGATGACCAGGTTGAGTAGCCCCAACCGGCTACACGGCAAGCGCGGGTCCGCACCGAACGGGCCCCCCGAGAGACAGGGAAACCTGATGTGGAGGCCCATAGTGTGCCGTTGCACCTGAACCGTTGGCCGCGCGCCGTCGTCATCCCTTGGAGGCGCCGCCGCAGCGCCGACCCGTATTCGACTGATCCCTCACCCTCCTAGGAGAGACCCCCAACCATGAGCACGACAGACGGCCCGACTTCGACTGATGGTCGCTCGGACGAGCCTCGCTCCGCACGCGATGGTCGCTCGGACGAGCCTCGCTCCGCACCCGATGGTCGCTCGGACGAGCCTCGCTCCGCACCCGATGGTCGCTCGGACGAGTCTCGCTCCGCACCCGATGGTCGCTCGGACGAGCCTCGCTCCGCACCCTGGGCGTTCGAGACCAAGCAGGTTCACGCCGGGCAGACACCGGACGCGGCGACCAATGCCCGGGCGCTGCCGATCTACCAGACCACCAGCTACACCTTCAACAGCACCGAACACGCCGCCGCGCTGTTCGGTCTGGCCGAGCCCGGCAACATCTATACCCGGATCATGAACCCGACTCAGGACGTCGTCGAGCAGCGCATTGCGGCACTGGAGGGCGGTGTCGCGGCACTGTTCCTGGCGTCCGGTCAGGCCGCCGAGCACTTCGCGATCCTCAACCTCGCCAATGCGGGTGACCACATCGTGTCCAGCCCGAGGCTGTACGGCGGGACGTACAACCTTTTCCACTACACGCTGCCCAAGATCGGCATCGAGGTCAGCTTCGTGGAGAACCCCGACGATCTGGCGTCGTGGCGCGCGGCCGTGCGACCGAACACCAAGGCGTTCTTCGGCGAGACCATCTCCAACCCGCAGAACGACATCCTGGACATCCCCAACGTCGCCGCGGTGGCCCACGAGGCCGGCGTGCCGTTGATCGTCGACAACACGGTCGCCACCCCGTATCTGATTCAGCCGATCAGCCACGGCGCCGACATCGTCGTGCACTCGGCCACCAAGTACCTGGGCGGGCATGGCGCCGCGATCGCCGGGGTGATCGTCGACGGCGGCACGTTCGACTGGACCAACGGCAAGTTCCCCGGCTTCACCACCCCGGACCCGAGCTACCACGGTGTCGTGTTCGCCGAGCTCGGCCCGCCGGCGTTCGCGGTGAAGGCCCGCGTGCAGCTGCTGCGCGATCTGGGCTCGGCGGCCTCGCCGTTCAACGCCTTCCTTGTTGCGCAGGGATTGGAAACGCTGAGCCTGCGCGTTGAACGCCATGTGGCCAACGCGCAGAGGGTCGCCGAGTACTTGGCCGGGCATCCGGACGTACTGTCGGTGAACTATGCGGGCCTGCCCACCTCACCATGGTACGAGCTGGGAAAGAAGCTGGCGCCCAAGGGAACCGGCGCGGTACTGGCCTTCGAGCTAGCCGGCGGGATCGACGCCGGCAAGGCGTTCGTCAACGCGTTGACGCTGCACAGCCACGTCGCCAACATCGGCGATGTGCGCTCGTTGGTCATTCACCCCGCGTCGACGACGCATGCCCAGCTGACCCCGGAGGAACAGCTTGCCACCGGCGTCACGCCGGGGCTGGTGCGCCTGGCGGTCGGTATCGAGGGCATCGACGACATCGTGGCCGACCTTGAGCAGGGCTTCGCCGCGGCCAAGCCGTTCCATGCGTCCGCAGCCACGGACCCGCTGACGGTGGCGTCGTTCTGATGACGATTTTCGACGTGCGAACGGCGAGCCTGCCCGCCGAAGGCGAGATCGCTGTGGTGGACATCGGCCCACTGCCGCTGGAGAACGGCGTCGTGATGGAGGACGTGTCGATCGCCGTGCAGCGATGGGGCGAACTCGCGCCGAACCGTGACAACGTCGTGGTGGTGCTGCACGCACTGACCGGCGATTCCCACATCACCGGCCCGGCCGGACCGCACCATGTGACTGGCGGATGGTGGGACGGGGTGGCCGGTGCCGGCGCCCCGATCGACACCGAGCGCTGGTGTGCAATCGCCACCAACGTGCTGGGGGGTTGCCGGGGTTCGACGGGCCCGAGCTCGCAGCACGCGGACGGAAAGCCTTGGGGCTCAAGGTTCCCGCTGGTGTCGGTGCGCGACCAGGTCGAGGCGGACGTGGCGGCGCTGGCGGCGCTGGGCATCACCGAGGTCGCAGCGGTGGTCGGCGGTTCGATGGGCGGTGCGCGGGCGCTGGAGTGGGCCGTCAGCCATCCGGACAAGGTGCGCGCGGCGTTGGTGCTGGCGGTCGGGGCACGCGCCACCGCCGATCAGATCGGCACCCAGAGCACACAGGTGGCGGCGATCAAGTCCGACCCGGACTGGCAAAACGGCGACTACTACGGCACCGGCCGCTCGCCCGACCGCGGCATGGAAATCGCGCGCCGCTTCGCGCATCTGACGTACCGGGGCGAGGTCGAGCTGGACACCCGGTTCGCCAACGATCCGCAGGGCGATGAGGACCCCGGCAGCGGTGGCCGATACTCGGTGCAGAGCTACCTGGAGCACCAGGGTCACAAGCTGCTGGCCCGCTTCGACGCGGGCACCTATGTTGCGCTCACCGAGGCCCTGTCCAGCCATGACGTGGGCCGCGGCCGCGGTGGTGTCGAGGCCGCGCTGCGCGGTTGTCCCGTGCCGACCGTCGTCGGCGGCATCACCTCGGACCGGCTCTACCCGCTGAGGCTGCAGGAGGAACTGGCCGACCTGCTGCCGGGCTGTACCGACCTGAACGTGATCGACTCCATCTACGGTCACGACGGCTTCCTGCTGGAGACCGAGGCGGTCGGCAAGTTGATCCGCCAGACACTGGAGCTGGCTTCACGGTGACATCGGAATCACGGCAACAGCGCTCATTGTCATTCGGCCAGGAGGCCGCGGCGTACGAACGGGGCAGGCCGTCGTATCCACCCGAAGCCATCGATTGGCTGCTTCCATCGAGCGCCAAGGACGTGCTGGACCTCGGGGCGGGGACCGGCAAGCTGACAACGCGATTGGTGGAACGTGGACTCGGGGTTGTCGCCGTCGACCCGATCCCGGAAATGCTGGAGCTGCTGAGCACTTCGCTGCCGGATACTCCTGCGCTGCTCGGCACCGCCGAGGAGATCCCGCTGCCCGACGACAGCGTCGACACCGTGCTGGTAGCGCAGGCGTGGCACTGGTTCGACACCGAGCGTGCCATCAAGGAAGTGGCGCGGGTGCTGCGCCCCGGGGGTCGGCTCGGCCTGGTGTGGAACGCCCGCGACGAACGGCTGGGCTGGGTCAAGGACCTGGGCCGCATCATTGGCCACGAAAACGCACGGGAGGCGTTCCGCAGCGGCGCGCCACTGCCTTATCCGTTCACCGATGTCGAACGCCATCAGGTCGAGTGGACGAGTTACCTGACGCCGCAAGCACTTATCGACCTCGTCGCGTCGCGCAGCTACTGCATCACGTCACCGGAGAAGGTGCGCACCCGCACGCTGGAGCGCGTCCGCGAGCTGTTGGCCACCCATCCCGCGCTGGCCAACACCAACGGGCTGGCGCTGCCGTACGTGACGGTGTGCATCCGGGCGACGCTTTCCTAACTTCGCTGATCCGCGATGTACTCGCCGATCAGTGCGGTGCCCGGCCCAGGATGCGCGCCAGGGCCGGCGGCCGCTATTGCGGTGTCGGCGTTGAGTTCTCCGCCACACTTGGCGCACACGGTTTTCGCCGTGGTGACACGGCCACAGTCGGCGTGCACTGTCAACGCGGGTGGCCCGCTGGCACCGGCCAACCATTTGTCACCCCACGCCAGCAGCGTCGCGATCACCGGATACAGGTCGCGACCTTTCACGGTGAGCACGTACTCGTAGCGCGCCGGCCGGTCGTGGTATTGACGTCGTTCCACGACGCCGTTGCGCTCGAGCTCCTCGAGTCGGGCGGCCAGCACGTTGGACGCGATCCCCAGGTCACGGCGGATGTCCTCGAAACGGGTCATGCCGGCGAACATGTCGCGCAGGATGAGCGGCGTCCACCGCTGCCCGACCACATCGACCGCACGCGCGATCGAGCAGCAAATCGCGGCGAAGGATTGCTTCGGCACGCCTTCACCGTAGTCCATTGCTTTCCGCAATGGTGGTTTGTTAGGTTACTTCCAAATCGCAATGGACTCGGAGGCCGCGATGGCGACGACAGAAACGACGGATGCGGTGACCACGTTCTGCGCCGCAACGCAGGCCAACGACGTCGACCGGATGATGAGCGCGTTGGCCCCGGACGCGGAGCTGGTCTCGCCGCTGTCCGGCCGGATGATCTTCCGCGGGCAGGACGATCTTCGCGTTCTGCTCGCCGCCGTCTACCGGGGCCTGTCGGGCCTGACGTGGCGGGAAGTGATCGGCGAGGGTTCGACCCGCGTTGCGGTCAGCGACGCGCGGATCGGAGGCGTGTCGATAACGGACGCGATGGTGCTCGAACTCGACACCGCCGGGCGAATCACGCGGATCCGACCGCACTTACGGCCGTGGCTGGCCATCACGGTGTTCGCACTGCTGCTCGGGCCGAAGATCGCCCGTCACCCCGGCGTGCTTCGTCGGGCGCTCTCGCGCGCCTGATACGCGAAACCCACGCTTTGCAGACAAACTGCGAGTAGATCGCTACAAAACGTCGATCTCGGCGCCGAACCAGCGCATCAGCGCGGTGCGCAGCCGCTCGGCGTCGCCGGACCCGAATGTGTCTGCGGCCCAGGCCACGTAGCCATCGGGCCGGATGAGCATCGCGGCGGGCCCGTCGGCCATCGTGGCCGTCACTGCGTCCACGCGGTCTGACCAAGCGGCCGCGGCCGCCGCCGCGGTGCCCCCGGATGCATCGATCAGCACCGCACGCGCCTCGTGAAGGAGGTCGGCGACGCGGCGGCCGTCGTCGAGCCCGAGATCGGGCACCATCCATCCGGACAGCGGGTGGTCGTCGCCGACGTGGTAGGGAACATCGGACCCGGCCAACAGCTCCGCGAGGTGCCCGGCCACCTCGGGCTTGCGCACCAACTCGCCGAAAAGCTCTCGCAGCGCGGCGACTTCGGGACCGGGAGCCGCCAGCGCGATCTGCGCCTGCGAGTGCATCATCACCCGCTCCCCCACCGGATAGCGCTCGGACTCGTAGGTATCCAGCAGGCCCGCGGGCGCCCATCCGTTGACCTCGGCGGCCAGCTTCCAGCCGAGGTTGACCGCGTCCTGCATGCCCAGATTCAATCCGGGCCCGCCCATCGGAGAGTGCACGTGCGCGGCGTCACCGAGCAGCAGCACCCGTCCCGCGCGGTAGTGGTCGGCCTGACGCGAGTTCAGCCCGTCGAGGCGGCGCAGCGCATGCGACCCCAGCTTCTTCGGCGCCTCCAGCGGCACGTCGACGCCGAGCACGCGGCGCACACTCTCGCGCAGTTCATCGAGTGTCATCGGGCCGTCGGCGCTGCCGGGATTCCAGCCGTATTCGATGGTGCCAAGCAATGGCCGGTCATGCTCGAGTGGAAACAGGATCAGGCTGCCGTTGTCGAATCTGTTCACCCCGGCCGTGATCAGGCCGAACCCCGGAATCTCGTAGCCGCGGCCCGGCACGAGCAGCTCGTCGGGGAGATGCACGTGAGCCAGTCGGCTGACAACCGGTGCCGTGCTGCCGGGGAAATCGATGCCAGCGGCCTTGCGCACCATGCTGCGGCCGCCGTCGGCGCCCACCAGGTAGGCGGCGTCCATGCGGTATATCCGCTCCGCAGAGCTCACGGTCAGCCCCGCGCCGTCGCCGCCGGCGCTCAGCTCCGTCAGCTCGTGGCCCCAGCGAACGTCGACACCGAGATCGCGCGCCCGCTTCTCCAACAGGCGGACCAACCGGGGTTGCGGCAGCAGCAGGAGGTACATCGGGTTGTCCTCGACGCCAAGGAAATTCAGCGCCATCCCGGCGAACATCCAGCCGTATGTCGGCTGCGGTGGTCCGTCGTCGCCGCCGAACGAATGGTAGAGACCCCGCATGTCGAGCTGACGGATCACCTGTCCGACAAGGCCGTTGGCTTTCGGCTCGTCGCTGGGACCGGGCAGCTTGTCGAGCACGACGGGCCTGACGCCGGCGAGCGCCAACTCGCACGCCAGCATCAATCCGTTGGGTCCTGCCCCCGAGATGACGACGTCAGCGCGGTGGTCGGCCATGGCTTTTCCCTTCGGCCTTGGTGGGCTCGGGCAGACCCGCGGCAACCTGGTCGAAGGCCGAACGCAGCAGGGTGGTGATCGCCACCGGCGGATCGGCCATCACATAGGCCTCGGTGGCGGCGTCGCCGACAGCGCGCACGACTGCCGACACCAGTCTTGGGTACATGTCGCGTTCCGGGTCGGTGCCGGTCCGCTCGCCGATCGCCGTGATCCACTCGTCGAAAAGCTCCTTCGACACGGCGTCGCGGACCTCCGGCCTCAACAACAGCTTTCGGACCTCGGCGAGTTCCTTCCGGCTCGGCACCTTGTTCTCGTGGTGGTCTAGGTCGGCGAAGTCCGCGTCCAGGGGTTCCAGTACGGATTCGGTGATCGATGTCCACAGCGGCTCGTCTGCGGGACGCTGACGAAGCGCGGCGATGCTGCGCCGCATCCGTTCGGTCTGGCGGTAGGCCAACGCCTCGTACTTGCCGGTGAAGTAGTTGTTGAACGTGCGCAACGACACCCCGGCCAGGTTGGCGATCGCCTCACGGGTGACGGTGTCGAGTCCGCGCTCGAACGCAAGGTGCACAGCGGCGTCGCTCAGCGCCCGCCGAGTGTCTGCCTTCTTTCGCTCCCGAAGTCCGGTCATGGCTCCACCATACAGACAATTGCACAGTGGGCAAGATTGCCTGATAGGCACGTTTCGGTCTAGCGGGTGCCCAGCGGGTCGATCGTCCAGGCGATGTAGAGCATCGCGGCGCTCACCGACGCCGTGGTGACGAAGTCGATGGCCCGACCGCGCACTACCAGCAGACCCGCCCGGTCGTCGCTCAGCGCGAGCCGCAGCGCCGCCGCGACGCCGACGCCGATCGCGATCACGAGCGCGCCACGGCGCCAGTAGCCCGCGACCACCAGACCGAAGGCCGCGATGAAGATCAGGCCGACGAGCAGGATCGGCCACTGCCCGGTGAACACCTTGCGGGCGAAGTCCCGAACCGTCACCGGTCGGCGGCCTCGGCCAGCTCCACGACGTTGGTCAGCAGGAACGCCCGGGTCAGCGGGCCGACGCCGCCAGGATTGGGCGATACGTGCCCGGCGACCTCCCACACGTCGGGATGGACGTCGCCGACGAGCTTGCCCTCGTCGTCGCGGCTCACGCCGACGTCCACCACGGCCGCACCCTGGCGCACCATCTCGCCGGTCACCATGCGGGGCACGCCCGCGCCGGCGACGATGATGTCGGCCTGCCGGGTGAGGTCGGGCAGATTGCGAGTTCCGGTGTGGCACAACGTCACCGTCGCGTTCTCCGACCGTCGCGTCAGCAGCAGCCCGAGCGGCCGGCCGACCGTGACGCCGCGTCCGATCACCACGACGTGCGCGCCCGCGATCGGCACGTCGTAGCGCCGCAGCAGGTGCACGATGCCGCGCGGGGTGCACGGCAGCGGCGCGGGTGTGCCCAGCACGAGGCGGCCGAGGTTGGTCGGATGCAGACCGTCGGCGTCCCTGCCGGGATCCACGCGTTCGAGCGCCGCGTTCTCGTTGAGTTGCTTGGGCAGCGGCAGCTGCACGATGTAGCCCGTGCACTCGGGGTTGGCGTTCAGCTCGTCGATGGTCTCGTCCAGCTTGGCCTGGCTGATGTCGGCGGGCAGGTCGCGACGGATCGAATTGATGCCGACCTTCGCGCAGTCGGCATGCTTGCCGCGCACATAGGCCTGCGAGCCGGGGTCGTCGCCGACCAGGACCGTGCCAAGCCCGGGCGTGCGGCCGGCGGCGGTCAAGTCCGCTACCCGTAGTGTGAGGTCGACGAAGATCTCGTCGCGCGTGGCCTTACCGTCCAGTGTGATCGCACCCACGGCAGCCAGTCTGACACGCACTGTGGCAGGCTTCCGACATGGCGGCACAGCCCAATGTGTTCACCCCGGCCAGGCTCGGCCCGGTGGCGCTGCGCAATCGCACGATCAAGGCCGCCACGTTCGAGGCGTCGACGCCGAATGCGCTCGTCACCGACGACCTGATCAAATATCACCGGCTGCCCGCCGCGGGCGGCGTCGGCATGACGACGGTCGCCTACTTGGCGGTGTCGCCCGGCGGGCGTACCGAGGGACGGCAGATCTGGTGGCGCCCGGAGGCGGTGCCCGGGCTGCAAAAGCTCACCGCGACCATCCACGCCGAAGGCGCGGCTATCAGCGCGCAGATCGGGCACGCGGGCCCGGTCGCCGACGCCCGCTCCAACAAGGCCAAGGCACTGGCACCGGTGCGGTTCTTCAATCCGATCGCGATGCGATTCGCCAAGAAGGCGACCCGCGGTGACATCGACGACGTGATCGAGGCCCACGCCAACGCGGCCCGGTTCGCGATCGAATCCGGGTTCGACGCCGTCGAAATCCATTTGGGCCACAACTACTTCGCCAGTTCTTTCCTCAGCCCGCTGATCAACCGCCGCGCCGACGAGTTCGGTGGATCGCTGGAAAACAGGGCCAAGGTGGCGCGCGGCATGGTGATGGCGGTGCGCCGCGCGGTTGAGAAGGCGGGCACACCGATCGCGGTGACCGCAAAGCTGACCATGGCCGATGGGGTGCGCGGGGGCATCTCGCTGGAGGAATCCCTGCAGACGGCGAAGTGGTTGGAGGACGACGGTGGTCTGGACGCCATCGAGCTCACCGCGGGCAGCTCGCTGGTGAACCCGATGTACCTGTTCCGCGGTGACGCGCCGATCAAGGAATTCGCCGCGGCGTTCAAGCCTCCGCTGCGGTGGGGGATCCGGATGACCGGCAAGAAGTTCCTCCGCGAGTATCCGTACCGGGAGGCGTTCTTGCTCCGGGACGCCAAGCTGTTTCGGGCCGAGCTCAAGATGCCGTTAATCCTGTTGGGCGGCATCACGAATCGCGAGACGATGGACCTGGCGATGGCCGAGGGGTTCGACTTCGTCGCGATGGGCCGCGCGCTGCTCGCCGAGCCTGACCTCATCAATCGCATCAGGGATGACAGTTCGGTGCGGTCGGCGTGCACGCACTGCAACAAGTGCATGGCCACCATTTACAGCCACTCCCACTGCGTGGTAACCGGATCCCCCGGTTGAGCTAACCGGCGCACGGGGTGTCGATCACCGCGGCGGCGACCAGGCCGCGGCGTTGCGGCAGATTGCCGACACCGTCGGGGTGGGGCGCCCCGGCGGCCTCCTGACAGGCCGTCCTGAGCTACACCGCGCGCCGCGGCGCAACCGTTAGAGTATGTGCCGATGAGCCGACCAGCCCCGCCCGCGCTGACCGTTCGGTACGACGGGTCGACGCGCACCTTCGCGGCAGGCAACGATGTTGTCGTCGGCCGCGACCTCCGCGCCGACGTGCGGATCGCGCATCCACTGATATCCCGGGCACATCTGGTTTTGCGGTTCGACCAGGGCCGCTGGGTGGCGATCGACAACGGCAGCCTCAACGGACTGTTCGTCAACGCGCGTCGGGTACCCGCCGTCGACATCCAGGACGGGCAGCAGGTCAACATCGGCAACCCAGACGGCCCGCAGCTGACCTTCGACGTCGGCCGCCATCAGGGCACCGCCGGTCGAACACCCACGACGGCGGTGTCGCTCGCGTCGCGACCGCGGACTGCGCAGCCGAGCACGCCGCGTCCGCAGCCGATGTATCCGTCCGGTCAGCAGCCGAGATACCCGTCAGGCCCGCAGCTGACCCATCCGGTTCCTCCGCCGAGCATGTCGCAGCCCGCGGGCTATGTGCCGAGCGCACCGCAACCGGCCGCCCGGCCTGCGCCGGTGTCGCAGTCGATCTCCTCTCCGGCATTGGAATCGGTCACCGCGATGGGACCGACCGCCGCGCCGCGCTCTACCGAGGGCAACCTCGCGACGAGCATGCTCAAGATCCTGCGGCCCGGTTCGCCCAAGGAGACTCCGCCGGGTTCGATCAAGATCGGGCGGGCCACCGACAACGACATCGTCATCCCTGACGTGCTGGCGTCGCGCCACCACGCGACGTTGGTGCCCGGCCCGACCGGCACCGAGATCCGGGACGCCCGCAGCATCAACGGCACGTTCGTCAACGGCGCGCGGGTCGAGTCGGCGATGCTGCATGACGGCGACGTGGTCACCATCGGCAACGTCGACCTGGTGTTCAGCGGTGGGACCTTGGTGCGCCGCACCGAAACCGAGGCCGCGACCCGCACCGGGGGCCTCGACGTACACGGCATCACGTGGACCATCGAGGGCAACAAGACGCTGCTGGACAACATCTCGATCGAGGCGCGCCCTGGAACGCTGACGGGGGTGATCGGGCCGTCGGGAGCGGGCAAGTCGACCTTCGCGCGACTCGTCGCCGGGTACACGCAGCCGACCACCGGCACGGTCACGTTCGAGGGCCACAACATTCACGCGGAGTACGCCTCGCTGCGGTCCCGGATCGGGATGGTGCCGCAGGACGACGTGGTGCACGGCCAACTGACGGTAAACCAGGCGCTGATGTACGCGGCCGAACTGCGGCTTCCGCCGGATACCACGAAGGCCGACCGCGCCCAGGTCGTCGCGCAGGTTCTCGAGGAACTCGAGATGACCCGGCACGCGGACACCCGGGTCGACAAGCTATCCGGCGGCCAGCGCAAGCGCGCGTCGGTGGCAATGGAGCTGCTCACCGGACCGTCACTGCTGATCCTCGACGAGCCGACCTCCGGCCTCGACCCCGCGCTGGACCGGCAGGTGATGACGATGCTGCGCCAGCTGGCCGATGCGGGCCGCGTCGTGCTGGTGGTCACGCACTCGCTGACCTACCTCGATGTGTGTGATCAGGTGCTGCTGCTCGCGCCCGGCGGTAAGACCGCCTTCTATGGGCCGCCGAGCCAGATCGGTCCGTCCATGGGCACCACCAACTGGGCCGACATCTTCAGCTCGGTCGCCGGCGACCCGGACGCGGCCAACAAGCGATTCCTCGCGCTGCACGGCCCGCCACCACCACAGCCGCCTGCGGAGAAACCCGCCGATCTCGGCCAGCCGACGCGCACCAGCTTGCTGCGTCAGTTGTCGACGATCGGACGGCGCCAGGTGCGGCTGACCGTCTCGGACCGTGGCTATTTCGCCTTCCTGATGTTGCTGCCGTTCATCATGGGCGTGTTGTCGCTCTCGGTGCCGGGCGACGTCGGGTTCGGCGTCCCGATCCCCGCAATTCAGGGCGGCCCGGCGCCCAATGAGCCCGGACAGATCCTGGTGATGCTCAACGTTGGCGCCATCTTCATGGGCACAGCGCTGACGATCCGGGCGCTCATCGGGGAGCGGGCGATCTTCCGCCGCGAGCAGGCCGTCGGATTGTCCACGACCGCATACCTTTTGGCCAAGATCTTCGTCTTCACGGTGTTCGCGGTCATCCAGTCGGCGATCGTCACCTCGATTGCGGTGTTGGGTAAGGGCTGGGGCGCGGGAGCCGTGGACAAGGGCGCGGTGCTCGGCAGTCGCAGCCTTGAGTTGTTCGTCGACATCGCGGTGACGTGCGTGGCCGCCGCGATGGTGGGGCTTGCGCTGTCGGCGCTGGCCAGGTCCAACGAGCAGATCATGCCGCTGCTGGTGGTCGCGATCATGTCGCAGCTGGTGTTCTCCGGCGGCATGATCCCTGTCACGGATCGGGTCGTGCTTGATCAGATGTCGTGGTTCACCCCGGCCCGCTGGGGCTTCGCTTCTTCGGCGTCGACGGTCGATCTGATCAGGCTCGTTCCCGGTCCGCTGACACCGAATGACAGGCACTGGCAGCACACGTCGGGCGCGTGGCTGTTCGACATGGCGATGCTCGCCGCGATCTCTGTCGGCTACACCGCGTTCGTGCGCTGGAGGATCCGCCTCAAGGGCGGCGGCTGATTCGGTTCACCCGCCATGCAGGTCGGGGTCTAATGATTGGCGGCATTTACGCCGAGGTGGCAGTTCGCTGACCACGTCGAGGCTCAAGAACTCGGGTGCCTTGATGACCCTGCGGAGCATGAACCGGATGAACGCCGGCATGTCGGTCGCGTTCTCGTCGCGGTACAGCCGTGGCGCGCCAAGCCGGTAGTGCCTCCGCCCGGCTTCCACTTCGCAGCCGCCGGCGGCAATAACGTTGCGCACCCAGTCGGAGTTGGAACCGTAGGTCAGCGCAATCACGTATCCGCCCCGGCGCCGAAAGGCCCATAACGGAGTGCGAAAAGTCCGACCCGACTTGCGACCCCGGTGGATGACGACCGCCCATCCCGGAGCCCACGGCGCGATGAACTTGGTGACGCGATTGAGCCCCACCTTGTTGGCACGGGCAACCCATCGTGGTGCTGGCATTGGAAACTCCTCAGTTGTGGAATTAATCACGGACGCTATCGCCGAGTTGCCCGAAAGTCAACGGTTGTAGAATTCCTTGCACTATGGCCCGGATCGGACGACCGCGAGGGAAGACCGACACCCGCAATGTGATCCTGGCGGCCGCGCGACGCAGGTTCGCCGACGCCGGATACGACAGGACCTCCGTGCGCGATGTCGCCGCAGCGGCCGACGTGGATGCCGCGATGATCCGGCATTACTTCGGCAGCAAGGCAGAACTGTTCCGCGCGACGGTGGGATGGCCGTTCGATCCCGCCGACATCGCAAGGCGAATCACCGGAGGTGGCCGCGGCGAGATCGGCGAGCGGCTCACCCGGGTGTTCTTCGAGGCGTGGGAGGAACCCGAGTCCCGCGCCCCGCTGCTCGCGATCCTGCGCGGAGCGGCCACCCATGACGAGTCGGCGCACCTGGTCCGCCAGTTCATTCAGGGGCAGGTCTACGCGCAGATGGCGGCGAGCCTCGCCGAGCCCGATGCCGAGCTTCGAATCGATCTGGCGATGGGACAGCTATTGGGTATCGCCTATCTGCGGCACATCCTGCGGGTCGAGCCCATCGCGTCGACGACGGTGGAGGACCTCATCAGACGAGTCGCACCCGTGATCAGCGCCCACCTGAACCCATCAGTTGTTTGATCGAGTCAGCTCCGTGCCGGGGCAAGCCGCTTGAGGGCGAGCCCACCCTCGAAGGGCCGGTAGCCGAATGCGGCCGGGGAGACATAGCCCGTGTCCCCCAACGGCGTTTGCACCTGGGCGACCGTTGGACCGATCTCGGCGGCGACGGGCGCCAGGGCGTCCAAGTCGAATCGGTACAGACGCCCCGCATTGCCGGCCAGGATCTTGCGGCAGACGTCCTCGGGCCGGTCATGCAGGGCCCACCGGATGGCGAGCTTGGAGTGGGGCGCAAAGCCTTCCTCGTGCGGATAGTCACTGCCCCACATGATGTGATCTGCGCCCATGTATTCGATCATCGAGGACTCGAAGGGCATGAGTTCAGACGCCAGATAGCAGTTCCGCTTCGCGTACTCGCTGGGCGCCATGGTCAGCTGGTCGATCGATGAACCGCCGAACATCCCGTACGTGCGGTTGCCGGCTTCGGATTTCATGCTGGGCACCATGGCGTCGAGCATCATCATCTGCTGCTGCAGCCACAGCGTGCCCTGCTCGGTCGGCACGAACCGCAGCGTCGGGTGGCGCTCGAAAACCCCGGCAAGGATGAGATGCGAGACCGTGCGCTGAGCCCACATCGCCATTTCGGTGACCAACACGGCGTTGGAGGCCGGCTGATCCATTGGCATCGCCGGGCTGCCCGCCCCGGCGTGCTGAACGACCGTCAGGTCGAGGTCCGTGCACAGCGCCCAGATCGGTTCATAGCGGGTATGGAACAGCGGGGCGACATTCGGATCGCCGGGCGAGACGGCGGGGATCAGCACCCCGCCGAAGCACTCCCGCTCGGCACCCCAGCGGATCTCTTCGAGGGCAAGGTCGACGTCGTTGGGGAAGATCTGAATCAATCCTCGGCGCCGCGCCGGGGCCAGCGAGCAGAAGTCGATCTGCCAGCGGTTGTGGGCCTGCACACCCGCCCAGCGCTTTTCGAATTCCTCGCGGGTGCGCGGCAGGCTGATGGTGATGTTTGGGGTGGTCGGGAAGAACGGGGGAACCGTGTTGGGAAGCAGCACCTCAGCGGCCACCCCGTCGGCGTCCATTTCCGACATCCGGAGTTCGTGGTCCCAGTTGCGCTTGGCGGTGGCGATGATCAAGTCGTCGAACGGGCTCACATACGTCTTTGCCCACGCGTCGAAATCGTCGTGCAGCCGAGTCGGCAGGTACGGCTTGTAGTCGTACAGATCGGCCCCTGCGTGGGTGTCCGTCGAAATGACGACGTAGCGATCGATCGTGTCCCAGGTGGCAGCCATTGCATCTCCCATGTCGTGGCGATCCTGGAAGTCATCCTTCCCTCGACCGGGCAAGCGCACACAGGATTGGTCATTCCCCGTTGATGTCGAGCCCGTGCGCGGCGGCGTAGGCCAACGCCTGCTCGACGTCGATTTTGGCGCCGCGGAGTTTGGCGGTGGTCCACAGCGTCGGGTCGGCACGAGCGCCCCTCAGGTCGGCATCGTCAAGCCGCGCGTTCTGCATGCGAGCGCCGCTGAGGTCCGCCCGCCGCAGCACAGCCTTGCGCAGGTCGGCGTCGACGAGGCCGGCTTCCCGCATCCGGCAGTCGGACAGATCGACTCCGCGCAGGTCGGCGGCGCCCAGTACCGCGAGTGTGAAATCCACCTCGACCAGTTTCATCGGCCGCATGCGGCACTCGGTGAACACCGAGCCCAGAAAGCTGCAGTACTGAAACGTGCTGTGCAACATCGATGTCCGGCGGAACGTGCAATTGCGGAAGGCCGAGCCAGAATGCTCTGACTCCGACATATCCACGCCACTGAAATCGCATCCGGTGAACACCACGTGTTCGGTGTGCAATCTGCTCAGGTCTTCATCACGGAAGTCGTGGCCGTCGAACTCCCTTTCGGCCCAGACGGTTTCGGTGTCGCTCACGCGGTCAGCCGGGCAGCGAAGCGAGGATGTTCAATGCGTATTCGGTGACCGCGATCAACGCGGCCTTCGCCGAATGGCGGTCGCGCGCATCGATGTTGACGATCGGAATGTTCTCGCGCAGCGCCAGCGCCTTGCGCACCGCCTGCGCCGGATGCCGTGGCGTCCCGTCGAATTCGTTGATCGCAATCAGGAACGGCAGGTTATGTGCCTCGAAGAAGTCGACAGCGGCGAAGCTGTCCTCGAGCCGGCGGACGTCGACGAGGATGATCGCGCCGATGGCGCCGCGGATCAGGTCGTCCCACATGAACCAGAACCGGCGTTGGCCGGGTGTGCCGAACAGATAGAGCACGAGGTCCTCGGCCAGGGTGATGCGGCCGAAGTCCATTGCGACGGTGGTGGTCCGTTTCATCGGGGTGGCCGCAAGGCCGTCCAGGCCTTCGGAAGCGTTGGTGACCAATGCCTCGGTCCGCAGCGGCATGATTTCGGAGACCGCTCCCACGAACGTCGTCTTGCCGACGCCGAAGCCGCCGGAAATGACGATCTTCGTCGAGGCGGTGTCCCGCCTCTCAGAGTGCTCGTAGGCCACGCAGGGTCCTTCCTATCAATTCTCGTCTTTCCTCGGTGGTCCTCGAATCACCGAGAGTTGTGTGCACGCGCAGGTGGCCCTGCGTCACCAGGTCGCCAACCAACACCCGCACGACGCCGAGCGGCAGGGATAGATGGGCGGCGATCTCGGCGACCGACGGTACGTCGACGCAACACTTCAGGATCTGGCCGCGCACATCGTTTCCCGGCCAGCGCGGCGGCTTCGTCGACGCCAGGGTTTCGACCGGAGCCTCCAGCGGCAGGTTGATGCGGGAATCGGTGCGGCCGGCCGTCAGCGTATACGGCCGAACCAGATTCGGTTCGTCCGCGGTTGCCGATTCCCAAGGGTCCATAGGCCGCTCACGAGTGCTGCGGGGTCCGCCGTGACGACTGGACCATGGCGCCCACTCGTTCCACCAAAATGGCCATCTCGTAACCGATCTGGCCGATGTCACAGTTGCGGGTCGCCAGCGTCGCGAGGTTGGAACCGTCGCCGACGCGCATCAGCAGCAGGTACCCGTTCTCCATCTCGACGACGGACTGCAGCACGTAGCCGCCGTCGAACAGCTGGGCCGCGCCGGTCGACAGGCTGGCCAGCCCGGAGGCCACCGCGGCGAGTTGGTCGGCGCGTTCGATCGGCATGTGTTCACTGGCGGCCATCAGCAGCCCGTCGGCGGACACCAGTACGGCGTGGGAGACCCCAGCTACTTCGCGGGCGAACCTGGATACCAGCCAGTCGAGCGAATCGCGCTGCGTCGACCTTGGCGGATAGGTCATTTGTTATCTGTTCCTCTGATTTCTTGGGCCTGTGATCGGCCCGCATGCACGCCCCCGAAATGGTTGCTGATGCTCGCCCGGACGGCGTCCGGATCGCGATGCGGCACCGACTGCGGGCCGCTGCCGGATTCAGCCGCCGATGCTACCTCGTCATCGCGGTCGTCGCTCCTGTGCGCCCCGCCATTGCGGCGATGTCCACCGTTCAGCGGACCGTGTGGTCCCGCCGAATCCGCTGCCCCCGGCACCAGCCTTTCCCCCGGCCGCCTCAGCGGCAGCCCGTCTTCTGTGTGCCGTGAGACCGGTGCGTCCTCCGCTGCCGCGGCGGCTGACCAGCCACGATCCCATACCGATTCCCAATCCAGGTCTGCGCTGTTGGCCAGCTGCGCCGGATCGTCGATGAGCCATTCGGACAGCATCTTCTGATAGATCGCGTCGTCGGAGCCTGCCGTCGGCGACGATTCGTCTGCCGCATGCCGCGAAGGCTCGAACTGCGCATCGCGAGACGCGGGTGCGGGCCAGGCCCGCGGCGCCTGCTGCTCGGATTCAGCGGGCTCGGGTTGATTGGGCACACCGTTGCTGGCGGCCTGGGGGCGCGAGGCGAAGAACGCGGACGTGTCGGTCGGAGCCGAGCGGTCGGCGACATTCGGCGGCGGAGCCGAGCGGTCGGCGACATTCGGCGGCGGAGCCGAGCGGTCGGCGACATTCGGCGGCGGAGCGGCCGGCTGTCCCCAGCGATGGGTCTGCGCCGGCATCGAGTCGACCGGCCACTCGTCCGGCGGTTCGGCCGCGGGCGTCGCGAGTGCGCCCGGGATATCGGAGATCCCACTGGCTCCCGGATTGCGTTGTGGCAACAACGTGACCGGCAGTTCTGGATGCCCGTTGGTGTACTCCTGCGCCAGCAGCTGATCGGTGTGGTCCCCGTAGTCGGCGTTGTCCTCGTCCAGCGCCAGCGCCGTCACGATCCCGGCGTGCGCATCGGCGGGTGTGCCGTAGTCCGCACCGTCGAATTGGTCGCGCCCACCGTGCCGGACAAGGAGCGAGGCGGGCAGGTACACACCGGCCGTCGTGCCCGAATTCGGTTCTCCCGCAATGGTACTGCGCAACCGGACGACAAGGCCGTGCTGCGCGGCGAGTCGGCCGACCACGAAGAGGCCCATGTGCCGCGCGGTGTACGGGGTGACCTCGCCCCCGGACTGCAAACGAGTGTTGGCAACCCGCAGGTCCGACTCGGTCATGCCGATGCCGATGTCGCTCACCTCGATGACCAACCCGCCGTTGCCTGTGTGTACCGACGACACTCGCACCTGCGAGATGGGCGGCGAGTAGCGCAGCGCGTTGTCGAGCAGCTCGGCCAGCAGATGAACGAGGTCGCCCGCGACGTTGCCGCGGATTTCGCTTTCGGGGACGGTGGCCGTCACAACGCGGGTGTAGTCCTCCACCTCGGATGCGGCGGCGTTGACGATCGCCGATACGGGCACCGGCTCGGCTTGGTCTCGCGGCACCTTGGCGCCGGAGAGCACGAGCAGGTTCGCGCCGTTGCGGCGCATCCGGGCGGCGAGGTGGTCGAGGCGAAACAGGCTCTCCAGCCGCTCGGGGTCCTCTTCGTTGCGTTCGAGGCGGTCGATGAGCGACAGCTGCTGATCGACGAGCGACCGGCTGCGCCGCGACAGCGTCTCAAACATGTCGCTGACCTGCATCTGCAGCCGCCACTGCTCGCCGGCCAGCAGTACGGCCTGTTCGTGTAGCTCGTCGACGGCGTGGGCGACCTGCCCGACCTCCTCCGAGGTGTGCACGGGGATCGGTGCGACGGCCAGCGGTTCCCCGCCGGCTCGAACGTGTTCGATCTCGCGGGTCAGTTCGTCGTGGGCGACCTTGAGCGCGCTGTCCCGCAGCCTGCGAAGCGGACCAACCAGAGACCGGGCCACCAGGATCACGAGCAGCAGAGCCACCAGCATCGCGCCGGCGACGATCACCGAGTCCCGGATTGCGGCTGTGCGCGCGGCCGAGGCTTGATCCTCCACCGCGCGGGTCACCGCGGTGGTGGTGTCGGCGACGATTTTGCCGGCGATCTGGTCGGTGGCCTGAATCGACGCAGTCAGATCGGGGTTGTTGACCAGCACGGACGTTGGGTCGGACATGATGGCCATCCGCTTGACGAACTCGCCCTGCAGCTTCTGGGCCTCCGGCGAGCCGACGCCGAGCACCTGGCTCATGCCGAACAATGTCGACGGCTCGGTGCCGGCGACGGTGATCATCGAGGTGCGCAGCTCGGGCTCGGGCAGCTCGCCGCCGAGGTTCACCAGCAGCTGTTGCATCATCATCTGGCCGCGGGCGCCGACCGCGCGGCTCAGGCCCAGCGTCTGGGCGCGGATGCGCTCGTCATCCACCCGGACCGAGCCGTTGATCGCGTCCTCGGCGGGCAGCAGGATCAGCGCGTAGGCGGTGACGCGGTCACGCAGTCCGATGCTGTTCGACGTCACCTTGTCCATCAGAGCCTGACCGGCCTGAATCATCGTGGTGACGCCCTTGCTGACATCCTGCGCGACGTCGGTGTCGGCCAGCCGCCGCTGCAGCTGCTGCCGGCTGGTGTCGAACTTTGTCAACGTCCCCTGGGTATCGCCGCCGGTCGAGCTTGCCAACATGGCGTCGTCAAGCGCGGCCATGTAGCCCTCGATTGCCGGCACCATTTCCGCACGGTCGGCCGCGCGCCGCAAATCGGTGGCCGCCGTCATGCTGGAGTAGATGCGCAAACCGCCAAACGTTCCGGCGAGAACCAACGGGACCAATACGATCGCGAAGACTTTCCAGCGAACCGGCCAATTCGACAGCGACCATCTCGACGGCCGTTCGATCTTCGGCTGAGGCTTGGCGTCGAAATCGACAAGCGTGCCGTCAGCCTGTTTCAGCTGCGTGAACTCGGTCATCGGCGCTCGTCAACACTATCGGCCGGTTGTCCGCATTTCAGTAATGGAGCGTCGTTCATAAGGCTTCCTGCTGCTTTCGCCCTCGTCCGGGCGGGCGTCCTACGCCTGGCAATTGGTCGAGTATGACAGGCCGCTACTGCTGTTTCCACAATTCTTACTGAACAGACAGAGTTCATAACCGCGCTGACGAGCGGTTTCGTACTGGGTGAGCAAATGGTCACCCGGCGCAGGCGCGAAACTTCTTCTGCCGCGGCCGGTTTCCCGACGATGCGATCATCGACGAATGGTGCCAGGGAGTTGCGACTCTAGTGTGTCGGAGTGGTCTGGGACTGACGACTGCGCGCGGCCATCGGCACAGTTGCGTGTTGAGCTTCGCGAATGTAACGCCATGGCGGGCAATCCTGGGAAACCCCCGCCATGACGTTACGCGCGCAGCGACGCGGAACGCCCAGCGCGGACTGCACCCAAATTAGGACTCACGACACTAGGCGGTGGTCAGCAGGTGATTTCTTGCGATCCAGTCGTCGATGTGGCCCATGGTGACGGGGAGCGCCTTCCCGGAAAAGACCATGTGGTCTGAGCGGGGAATCTCAACGTAGGTCGCCTGCTGATAGCGAGAGGCCGTCTGTCGAGCAATCCGCGGCAACAGAATCCGATCGCACTCACCCGCGATCACAAGCACCGGCGTTGTGATCGCTGAGTAGTTGACGGTGGCGGCTTTGGCGCGGTCCAGCCATGGCAAGCCGACCTCGCACATCACTCGCCCCGAGTCGCAGACCAGTCCGGCGAACAGTTCGCGGGCATGCTCCTCGGTTTGGGCGTTTGCTGTTGACTTTCGAAACTGTTCCCACGTCAACGGATACATAGGCTTGGCCCACGGCCGTGGTTGCAGGAAGTGCCTCAATCCGAGGCGCAGCAACATCGGAGATGTGGCATATATGCCGGCTGCCGGCGACGGGCACGCGGCAACCACGCCGGCGTGGCGGGTGCGCCCCGCGACCAGCTGAGCCAGTAGAGCGCCCATCGAATGCCCCACTAGAAGAGCTGCGGAATCCAGCGAGTCGACGAGCTTGACGAGGTCATCGGCGTAGTCACGCAGGCTCAGAGAGCCGATCTTGGTCGCGCCCTCTTCCAGTGGGAGTTCGTGATGGCGCAGCGTGGGGATATGCACCGTGTAGTCGCGTTCTTCGAAGGCGGTGCGGGCGGGAGCCAAGTAGTCCCCGCGGCCACACATTCCGTGGATGAGAACGACGTGCTTGATGTCGGACATACCCATGAGGGTGACGACCAATCGGGCAGCCAGTGGCCAGAACGAAAAAGATCGACCTGCGGCGTGAGCTGGCCGAGGTGCTAGGACGAATATGATCCCGCCGTGTTTCGCCTTGTGTTCTGTTCGCCCCGCATTGCCCCCAACACCGGCAATGCGATCCGCATGGTGGCCGCGACCGGCTGCGAATTGCATCTCGTTGAGCCGCTCGGATTCGACCTGTCCGAGCCCAAACTCCGTCGCGCCGGCCTGGACTACCACGACCTGGCCTCGGTCACCGTGCACCCCGACCTCGACGCTGCGTGGGATGCGCTGACGCCCGAGCGCGTCTACGCGTTCACAGCGCATGCGACGACGTCGTTCGCAGACATCGGCTACCAACCCGGCGACGTCTTGATGTTCGGCCCAGAACCCACCGGCTTGGATGCCGCGACGCTGGCCGACGCGCACATCACCACAGCGGTGCGCATCCCCATGCTGGCCGGCCGGCGATCGCTGAACCTGTCGAACGCGGCCGCCGTTGCCGTCTACGAGGCATGGCGACAGCAGGGATTCGCCGGCGCGGTGTGACTACCAGCCGTTCCAGTGCGTCAGCTGCTCGGCGGGCAGCCGCTTCGCCGGCCGGAAATCGGTGCCCTTCGTGTAGGCGATCGGGAACAGGCCGCCCTGCGCGTACTCGTCGAAGGGGATGCCGAGGACTTCTGCCGCCTGCTTTTCGCCGTCCCCGACCAGATGCAGCGTCGTCCACGTCGACCCGAGGCCGCGCGAGCGAAGCGCCAGCATGAAGCTCCACACGGCGGGCAGCAGCGACGCCCAATAGGACGCCGACCTTCCCGCGGGAGCTCCGTCGGGCCGACCTTCCAAGCACGGGATCATCAAAACCGGCGCTTCGTGCAAGTGCTCGTTGAGGTACTTCGCGGAGCTCGCCACGGCGTCGATTTGGTCGTCGCGGATGTCTCCGCGCTCGGGCTTCGGCATGGCGAGGTAAGGCGTCGCGTTGGCCCGGTAGATGTCGGCGAGCGCCTTCTTCTTTTCGGGGTCGTCGACGAACACCCACTGCCAACCCTGCGCGTTGGACCCCGTGGGTGCCTGCAGCGCGAGTTCGAGGCATTCCATGACCACGTCGCGTGGCACGGGCTTCTCGAAGTCGAGCCGCTTGCGCACGGAACGCGTTGTGGTGAGCACTTCATCGACGGACAGGTTCAGGGTCATTTCGCGAGACTACATTCGGGGAGATGGCAATCGATTTCACGCAAGAAGTGACCAGCAGGCTCGAGTCGGATAAATACGGCTGGTTGACGACTGTCGCGAAGTCCGGCCAGCCGGTCCCGCGGTTGGTGTGGTTCTACTTCGACGGCAAGGAGGTGACGGTCTACTCGGAACCCAACGCCGCCAAAGTGAGGCACATCAAGGCTCATCCGCGGGTCAGCCTGAATCTGGACTCCGACGGCAACGGCGCGGGGATCAT
Source organism: Mycobacterium sp. (assembly GCA_036263935.1). Lineage (GTDB taxonomy): Bacteria > Actinomycetota > Actinomycetes > Mycobacteriales > Mycobacteriaceae > Mycobacterium. The sequence continues at coordinate 16,687 of DATARY010000067.1, read as the reverse complement.
CATCGTCGGTGGTGTCACGCGGATCGACAAGGAGGGCGCCGATCCGTTTGCGGACGAGCAGTACCTGGCCAAGTACGGCGAGTACGCCGCCAGCCAGGGATTCAGCAAGGAGTTCCTCGCCGCGTACAACACCCGGCTGAAGATCGCCGTCGACAAGGTGTGGACCACGCCGACCGGGGGCTGACTATTGGTGCGGTCAGCGGAAGTCGCGGCTGCGAGATGCGACCCGCATCTTCAGGCCGCCCACCCGGTCGGCGACGACGGTGACTGCACCGCTGGCGTTCTGCACCTGACCGCGGATCATCAGCGCCGACGCCGTCTGTGCCAGCTTGCGGTGGCGGGCCCACACCCCCGGCGAGCACAGGACGTTGACCATCCCGGTCTCGTCTTCGAGGTTGATGAACGTGACCCCCTGCGCCGTCGCCGGCCGTTGCCGATGTGTCACCGCACCGGCAACAAGCACCCGGGTTCCGTCGGGCACCGACAGCAGTTGGTCCGCGGGCACAACCCCGATGGCGTCGAGGTCCTCCCGCAGGAACTGGGTGGGATAGCTGTCGGGTGAAATGCCGGTCGCCCACACATCCGCGGCGGCCAATTCCAGTTCGGTCATGCCGGGCAGCGACGGGATGCGCGACGACGACCCCACTCCCGGCAGGCGGTCGGGCCGCTGGGTGGCGGCGGCGCCGGCGGCCCACAGCCCCTCGCGCCGGGTGATACCGAAACACCCCAGCGCTCCGGCGGTTGCCAGGGCCTCGGTCTGCGGTACGGACAGCTGCAGCCGACCGGTCAGGTCCAGCAGGGAACTGTACGGCCCGTTGGCCTTTCGCTCGTCGACCATCTGCTCGGCCAGCTCGTCTCCGATGTGACGGACACTGCCCAACCCCAGCCGCACCTCTAGACCTTCATTCTCCAGGGTGGCGTGCGCCAGGCTGGCGTTGACGTCAGGTCCGTGCACGGTGACCCCGTGTCGTCGCGCGTCGGCCACCAGCGACTGCGGCGAGTAGAAGCCCATCGGCTGCGCCCGCAGCAGCGCCGCGCAGAACGCCGCCGGGTGGTGCAGCTTGAACCACGATGAATAGAACACCAGCGACGCGAAGGACAACGAATGACTTTCCGGGAAACCGAAATTGGCGAACGCCTCAAACTTCTCGTAGATCCGGTCGGCAACCTCGCCGGTGATGCCGTGCCGTTCGCGCATACCGTCGTAGAACCGGCTCCGCAGCCGCCGCATCCGCTCTGTCGAGCGCTTGGAGCCCATCGCCAGGCGCAACTGGTCGGCTTCTGCTGCGGAAAATCCCGCGCAGTCGACCGCCAGCTGCATGAGCTGCTCCTGAAACAGCGGGACCCCCAATGTTTTCCGTAATGCCGATTCCATCGACGGATGGTCATAGGTGACCGGATCAAGCCGGTTGTGCCGCCGGATGTACGGATGGACCGACCCGCCCTGGATGGGTCCCGGACGGATCAGTGCCACCTCGACCACCAGGTCGTAGAACACCCGAGGCTTCAGGCGCGGCAGGGTGGCCATCTGTGCCCGGGACTCCACCTGGAACACCCCGACGGAATCGGCACGCTGCAGCATCTCGTACACCGCCGGCTCGCTCAGGTCCAGTTTGGCCAGGTCCACTTCGATGCCTTTGTGCTCGGCAACAAGGTCGATGGCGTAGTGCAGCGCCGAGAGCATGCCCAGCCCGAGTAGGTCGAACTTCACCAAACCTATTGCCGCGCAGTCGTCTTTGTCCCACTGCAGCACGCTGCGGTTCTCCATCCGCGCCCATTCCACCGGACAGACGTCGGCGATCGGCCGGTCGCAGATGACCATGCCGCCGGAGTGGATGCCCATGTGCCGCGGCAGGTTGTGAATCTGCATGGCCAGGTCGATCACCGGTTCCGGAATGTCCTCGATGTCGGGTGAATCCTCGAGCCCGTTCCACCGGCTGATCTGCTTGCTCCACGCGTCCTGCTGGCCCTGCGAGAATCCCAGCGCGCGGGCCATGTCGCGCACCGCGCTGCGGCCGCGGTAGGTGATGACGTTGGCCACCTGGGCGGCGTAGTCACGGCCGTAGCGCTCGTACACGTACTGAATGGCATTTTCCCGCAGGTCGGATTCGATGTCGATGTCGATGTCCGGTGGCCCGTCGCGCGCCGGTGACAGGAATCGCTCGAACAGAAGCTCGTTGGCGATGGGGTCCACGTTGGTGACGCCGAGCGCGTAGCAGACGGCAGAGTTGGCCGCCGATCCCCTGCCCTGGGACAGGATGCCGTTGTCCCGGCAGAACCGGGTGATGTCGTGCACCACCAGGAAGTAGCCCGGAAATGTCAGTTGCTCAATGATTTTCAGCTCATGCTCGATCTGCGCGTACGCCCGGGGTGCCCGCTCCGGCGGGCCGTACCGGTTCCGCGCACCCTCCATCACCAGATGCCGCAGCCAGCTGTCCTCGGTGTGGCCCTCTGGGACGTCGAACGGCGGCAACTGCGGAGCGATCAGCGCCAGCCCGAACGCGCACTGCTCGCCGAGGTCGGCCGCGGCGGTCACCGCCTCTGGGACCCCAGCGAACACCCGCGCCATCTCCTCCCCCGACCGCAGGTGCGAACCGCCCAGTGGGGCAAGGAAACCGGCCGCCTCGTCCATCGAGTTCCGAGCCCGGATCGCGCCCATGGCCATGGCAAGCCGCCCGCGGGACGGCTCGGCGAAATGCGCCGCGGTGGTGGCGACAATGCCGACGCCGAACCGTGGCGCCAACTCGGCCAGCGCCGTGTTGCGCTCGTCGTCAAGAGGGTGGCCGTGGTGGGTCAGCTCGATGCTGACCCGGTCACGGCCGAACCGGTCCACCAGGTCGGCCAGCGCCGCCGCGGCCGCTTCGGTGCCGCCGGTGGAAAGCGCTTGTCGCACATGCCCTTTCCGGCATCCCGTCAGGATGTGCCAGTGCCCCCCGGCCGCCTCGGTGAGCGCGTCGAAGTCGTAGCGCGGCTTACCCTTCTCACCACCGGCAAGATGCGCCTTGGCAATCTGCCGCGACAGCCGTCGATAGCCCTCCGGGCCGCGGGCCAGCACCAGCAGGTGCGGCCCCGGAGGATCGGGCTGCTCTGTGCGCGCGACATTGCCCAGTGACAGCTCCGCGCCGAACACCGTCTGCACGTCCAGTTCCTTGGCGGCCTCGGCGAACCGCACCACCCCGTAGAGCCCGTCGTGATCGGTCAGCGCGATGGCGCGCAGATCGAGCCGGGCGGCCTCCTCCACCAGCTCTTCGGGCGTGCTGGCGCCGTCGAGGAAGCTGTACGCCGAATGCGCGTGCAGCTCGGCATATCTGATGGACTCGATGGCTGAGTCCTTATGTCGCCGGCTTCGCGGCTCCGGGGGTTGGTAGTTCCCGCGCCTGCGCGACCAGGCGGGACTGTCGCCGCCGTCGCCGTTTGGCCAGGTGAGCGGGGCACCTGCACGGCGCGGCTTGCCGGTGAGCACCCGCTCCATTTCGGTCCAGCTCGGCGGCCCATTGAACCAACTCACCCCGTCAGTGTATCGAACGTGCGTTCGATTCGCCATGAGGGAAGATGTGATCATGAACCGGCATCTCGACGGCACCGTGGCGTTTGTCACCGGCGCGAGCAGCGGCATTGGCGCGGCCACCGCGCTGGCCCTAGCGGGCTCGGGAGCCGCAGTTGCATTGATCGCACGCCGCGGCGACCGCCTCGACAACCTCAAAGACCGCATCACCGCATCGGGTGGAACCGCCGCGACTTTCGTTGCAGATGTCGCCGACCGCAAGCAGGCCGAAACGGCTGTGCAGCAAGTGGTTACCGAGCTGGGTCGACTCGACATCGTCGTCAACAACGCCGGCCTGATGCGGATCGGGGCGGCCGCCGAGTCCGACCCCGCGGACTGGGACGAAATGCTGTCGGTCAACGTGCACGGACTCCTCTATGTCACGCGGGCGTCCTTGCCACATCTCATCCGGGCGGGCACCGACGGCCCGCGCCGGGTGGCCGACGTAGTGAACATCAGCTCGACGGCGGGCCGGGTTGCCCGTCCCGGAACTGCGGTCTACGCGCTGACCAAGTTCGGCATCGGCGCGTTCTCCGAGGCGCTGCGCCAAGAGGTGCTCGGTCAGCGGGTCCGGGTGGGCCTGGTCGAGCCCGGAACCGTCCAGACCGAGATCACCACCGCCCTGCCGCCCGAAGACCAGGCCACCCTGGACAAACGGACTGCGGGGATGGTGAAGCTGCAACCCGCCGACATTGCCGACGCCGTGGTTTATATGGTCACCCGCGATCGAAGGGTTGCGGTGAACGAAATCCTCGTGCGCGCGGCCGAACAAACCTGGTAGACGGGGAGCTCCTGTTGGCTCAGCCGCTGTACTCGGCGGTGCCGTCCTCGAGCACCAGCCGTGTGTTCGACCCGTCGGGCTCGGACGCCTCGGTACGGAACACCGCATGCCCCGGCTCTGTGCGCCAGATCGACGTGGTGAGCGTCTCGCCCGGGAACACCGGCGAGGTGAACCGCGCCCCGACCTGGCTGACCTTCGTGGCGTCGCCGCCGCCGAGTTCGCTGACCAATGCGCGCCCGGCGACTCCATATGTGCACAGCCCGTGCAGGATTGGCTTCGGGAAACCTGCGAGGTTCTGTGCGAACCACGGGTCGCTGTGCAGTGGGTTGCGGTCACCTGACAGCCGGTAGATCAGCGCCTGGTCCTCGCGCGTGGGCAGGGCGATCTGCGCGTCGGGCTCACGATCGGGGATCGCCGGTGCCACGGGCCGCTGCCCGGGTTGTCCGCCGAAGCCGCCCTCGCCGCGAATGACCGCGGTTGTCAGTGTCTCGGCAATGACCTCCGATGTGTCCGGGTCGGTGCCGGTGGCCTTGAGCATGACGATCGCATTCTTGCCCTCGCCCTTGTCCTGGATATCGGCCACCTCGGCGACCACGCTGAGCTTGCCTGCGGGCGGCAGCGGTTTGAACAGCCGGATTTCCTGAGAGCCGTGCAGCAGCATCGCGAAGTTGAACGTGCCGATCTTGCCGGCCGCGGCGAACGGTAGGCAGGCGATGACGGCGTAGGTTGGCAGCACCTGCTGCGGGGTGTCGTGGCTGTTCTCCGTGGTGAAGGCCAGGTCCGCGGTACCGGCGCCGACGCCCAGCGCGTAGAGCAGCGTGTCGCGGTCTGACCATTCGAACGCTGACGGTTCCGTCCTAGCGCCTATGGCGTTGGGGTCGATCGGCATTGACAATTCCCTTCGTCGCTGAATCGGACGATATCTGTTGCGGCTGACCTGGAGGCGAGCGCGTCACACATTGTTGACCTTTGTTTGATCACGGGCGACCATGGCTGGCATGCGCTATGTCGTTACCGGCGGTACCGGGTTTATCGGCCGCCGAGTGGTGTCACAAATCCTGGACCGCGCCGACGATGCCGAGGTCTGGATTCTGGTCCGGCGAGAGTCGCTTGCCAGGTTCGAGCAGCTGGCCAGCGACGGTGACCACGCATGGGGAGATCGCGCGAAACCACTGGTAGGCAGCCTCACCGAACCGGACCTGGGGCTCACCGAGGGCGCCATCGCCGAGCTGGGCACCGTCGACCACGTCGTGCACTGCGCCGCGATCTACGACCTGACCGCCGGGGAGGCGGCACAGCGCGCGGCCAATGTCGATGGCACCCGCGCGGTGATCACGCTGGCGCGTCGGCTCGACGCGACGATGCATCATGTGTCGTCGATTGCGGTGGCAGGCACATACCGCGGCACGTACACCGAGGACGATTTCGACGTCGCCCAGGACCTGCCGACGCCTTATCACCAGACCAAGTTCGAGGCCGAGCAGTTGGTGCGCTCAAGCCAGGGGTTGCGGTTCCGGGTGTATCGGCCTGCGGTCGTGGTCGGTGATTCGCGCACGGGCGAGATGGACAAGGTCGACGGCCCCTACTACTTGTTCGGGTTGCTGGCCAAGTTGCGGCGGCTGCCGTCGTTCACGCCCATGGTGCTGCCGGACACCGGTCGCACCAACATCGTTCCGGTCGACTTCGTGGTGGATGCGTTGGTCGCATTGATGCATGCCGACGGTCGCGACGGCGAGACATTCCATCTCACCGCGCCGAAAACGATTGGGCTGCGTGGCATCTACGGCGGCATTGCGAAAGCCGCAGGGCTCCCGCCGCTACGCGGCTCGTTACCGGGCGTGACCGCGACGCCGTTCCTGAGGGCCACCGGCCGCGCCAAGATTCTGCGAGACATGGCGGTCACCCAACTCGGAATCCCCGCCGAAATCCTCGATGTCGTCGACCTGTTGCCGACCTTCACCTCCGACAACACGTCAGAAGCGCTGCGCGGCACCGGAATCAGCGTGCCGGAGTATGCCACCTACGCCCCAAAGCTGTGGCGGTACTGGGCGGAAAACCTCGACCCGGACCGGGCCCGGCGCGACGATCCTGCGGGGCCGCTGGTGGGCAAGCACGTGATCATCACCGGCGCCTCCAGCGGCATCGGGCGGGCGTCTGCGATCGCGGTCGCCGAACGCGGAGCGACGGTGTTCGCGTTGGCCCGCAACGCGGAAGCTCTCGACGATCTCGTCGCCGAGATCCGGGGAGCCGGCGGGCAGGCGTACGCGTTCACGTGTGACGTCACGGACTCCACGTCGGTGGAGCACACCGTCAAGGACATCATCGGCCGGTTCGGCTACGTCGACTATCTGGTCAACAACGCGGGGCGGTCCATCCGCCGCTCGGTGATTGCGTCCACCGATCGGCTGCACGACTATGAGCGCGTCATGGCGGTCAACTACTTCGGTGCGGTGCGCATGGTGCTGGCCCTGTTGCCGCACTGGCGCGAACGGCAATTCGGCCACGTCGTGAACGTCTCCAGCGCCGGTGTGCAGGCGCGCAACCCGAAGTACAGCTCGTACCTGCCGACGAAGGCCGCCCTTGACGCCTTCTCCGACGTCGTGTCGACCGAGACGCTGTCCGACCACATCACGTTCACCAACATCCACATGCCGCTCGTGCGGACACCGATGATCGCGCCGTCACGGCAGCTCAATCCCGTCCCGCCGATCAGTGCCGAGCACGCAGCTGCGATGGTGGTACGTGGCCTGATCGAAAAGCCCGCTCGGATCGACACCCCGCTGGGCACGCTCGCCGACGCCGGGAATTACTTTCTTCCCAAGCTGTCTCGTCGAATCCTGCATCAGCTCTACCTTGGCTATCCCGATTCGGCCGCCGCTCGCGGCGTCGCGCCGGCCCAGGTTGAGGATCATTCGCCGTCGCGACGGCCGAAGCGGCCGGCGCGGGCCGTCGCATCGCTTCGGGTCCCAAGCCCGGTTAAGCGCGCGGTGCGGTGGGTGCCCGGCGTGCACTGGTAGGTGGCCAGCCGTATGTTGGCGACGTGACCGTGGCGGGTGGGGAGGCGGGGGTTCGGGTACCGGTCTTCGCCGACGTCGACACCGGCGTCGACGATGCGATGGCACTGGTCTATCTGTTCGCCAGCGCGGATGCCGAGTTGGTTGGCATTGCTTCAACCTCGGGAAATGTTCCGGTGCAACAGGTTTGCCGGAATAATCTGGGATTGCTGCAATTGTGCCAAATCACCGGGGTGCCGGTATCCAAGGGATCCGACCAACCGGTCAGCGCGCCCCTGCGCACCGCCGAAGACACCCACGGTCCCGAGGGCCTGGGTTATGCCCGGCTACCGGCGACCGACCTGCAACTCACCGCGCACGATGCGGCCGAGGCCTGGGTGCGGGCCGCACATGCCCATCCGGGTGAGCTGATCGGACTCGTCACCGGGCCGCTGACCAACCTGGCACTGGCGCTACGCACCGAGCCAACCCTGCCCAAGCTCTTGCGGCGATTGGTGATCATGGGTGGCGCGTTCGACTACCGCGGCAACACCACGCCGGTGTCGGAGTGGAACATCAGCGTCGATCCAGAGGCGGCGGCCGAGGTCTTCACGGTGTGGGGCGCGGCTTGGGGGCCTCATCCGCCAAAGCACGTTCCGATCGTGTTGGGGCTCAACCTGACCGAGAACATCGCGTTGACCCCGACCATCCTGAGCCGCCTCGCCGTCGCGGCAGAGTCATCGTCGGTGCCGATGAGCGTGCTCGATGACCGCGGCACCCGTTCGGTGGCGTCCAACCCGCTGATCCGGGTGCTCGAGGATGCGATGCGGTTCTACTTCGAATTCCACTTCGATCAGGGCGAGGGCTATCTGGCGCATCTGCACGATCCGCTTGCCGCGGCGGTGGCGTTGGATCCCGATCTTGTGCAGTACCGCCCCGCCGCCGTCGACGTCGAACTGACCGGGACGCTGACGCGCGGCATGACGGTGGCCGACTGGCATGGCCACTGGGGCCGGGAAGCCAACGCGCTCATCGGGGTCGAGGTCGACCCGGCCGCGTTCTTCGACCGGTTCATCGCCCGGGTCGGACCATTCGCGAAGCGCCTCGGCTAGGAGCCCGCCTGCTACGACGTCGCAACGGTCGAGCGTCGTTTCGGGTACTCTGACGCGCGCGTTGTGCTGTGTATAGGGATAATGGCCGCTTGTCATGACACCATGGGCACACACCTCCCGCGATGCGATCACCGAGCCGCTTCTGCGGCTGGGGCGCCACCGTTTGGACGGTCCATCGCCCCACCACCGCCGCGCCCCCAAGCGCCACCGTGCCCGCAGCCGCCGCGGGCTGATGGGTGTGCGGGTGATGGGTGCGCTGGCCGCGACCGGGGCGCTGGGGGTGACCGGGATGGGGTGGACGGGCTATCACAATGTGGCCGGCGGGATCACCGTCTCGCAGGCACTGGTGGGTGGGCCCGCGTCGAGCGGGGGTGCGCAAAACATTCTCATCATGGGTCTGGACAGTCGCCTGGATCAGCACGGTCAGCCGCTGCCCCAAGACATCTATGATGCGTTGCACGCGGGTGATGAGAGCAACGGCGGCTACAACGCCAACGTGCTGATCGTGGTGCACCTGCCTGCCGGCGGCGGCCCGGTCACCGCGATCTCCATTCCCCGCGACGATTACGTCGATCTGTCCGGATGCCCGATGGCCAACCAGGAATGCAAGGGCAAGGTCAAAGAGGCCTACGGCATCGCCTACCAGCACTATCTGGACACCGCAGATGCCCGCACTTCGAAATCCGGTAGCACAACCACCCGTTCCGGCGATCCGGCCGGCCCTGAGCAGGCGGCCCGTGAGGCCGGGCGGAAGGCCGAGATCGCCACCGTGCGTCATCTGCTTGGCATCCCGATCGATCACTTCCTCGAGGTGACGCTGGTGGCGTTTTTCCAGATCGCCCGCGCGGTGCAGCCCATCACGGTGTGTCTGAACGCCGACACCGCCGATGACTTTTCGGGGGCTGACTTTCATCAAGGCAGCCAGCAGATCGACGCCGCTGAGGCGATGGCGTTCGTGCGGCAACGCCGCGACCTCAACGACGAGTTGTTCACCGACCTCGACCGCACCCGGCGTCAGCAGGCGTTCATCGCGTCCCTGGTGGCCGCGCTGCGCACCGGCGGGGCGCTCGACAATCCCAGCACCCTGCACAACCTGCTCGATGTCGCCAAACAGAACGTCGCCGTGGACGCGGGTTTCGACCTGGCCGGCTTCGTCCAACACACCTCGAAGATGACCGGCAGCCCGCTGTCGCTCTACACGCTGCCGATCACCGAATTCGGCCAAAACCCCGATGGCGAGGACGTCAACATCATCGACGTGCCCACCGTCCGCGCCATCGTGGCCAACCTGATCAGCACCGGCACACCGACCCTTACACCGGGCGGCGGGCCACCCACCGCAACCGTCGACAAGATGCGCGCCAGCGCCGGCGGCACCACGACGCTCAACGTGACCAACGCCACCGACCATGCGGGCCTGGCCGCCGCGGTCGAACACACCTTCGTCGCACACGGATTCAGTCCCGGTCACGTCGGCACCGCCGACACCATCACCGACACGAGCAACATCGCGTACGGGCCCGGCGCCCAGGCCGCCGCCCAGGCGCTGGCCGACCAACTCAACCTGACCGCCACCGCTACCGACACCGTCGGCCCCCACACCGTGCAACTGATGATCGGCACCGATTTCCCCGCCACCGACTACCTCACCGGTGATGCCGAGACCCCCACGGCGGCCACCACCAGCACCACCGCGCCGACCACCGTGTCGGCCACGGCCACTGGCATGGCCGCACCGGCGCCCACCGACCTGAGCCGCATGACCGGCAACGGTGTGCCGTGCGTGAAATAACAACCACACCCGGCCGGCATCGTCGGCGACAACTATGTTGCGTCGCTGTAGAACTCGGGGCCGGGCTGCGATGGCGGCGCCGGCTGGTGAGGCACAGGGGTTGCTTGCGGGGCGGGCGGCCCACCATCGGCGCGATGTTCGAATCGCTGGGTGGGCTGCTGGCCGCTCAACCCGCTCATCGTGTCAAGCAGTGAGTCGTCGCCGTCGAGCAGATGCTTGGTCAACGCCGCCCGCGGCGTCATCACCCGCAGCTTCTGGATTTCGGCCAGCGGCTCGCGCAGATCGTCAAACTCCGGCCCGAATTCCTCACGCAGACCGGTGGTGGCGCCGCCGATGTAGTCGCGGGCCTGGCGTAGCGCGTTGGCGCTCCACCGGATCGCTCCTGGGAGGCGCTCGGGACCTAAAACCACCAGTCCGGCGACCAGCAGCACCCCTAGGTGCTCCCAGCTTAAGTTGGCGAACATCTAACGGTGCCCACGGCTTTCCTACTTCCCACCTCGATCGCGAGGTCTTGAGTCTAGGTCAGCCGGGACAGACGACCGCACGGCAGGGTTTTGCACGGGTCAGCCTGCGACGATCGACGCGGTGATGTAGCCGGCGTAGCAGAGAAGCAGCACCGCCCCCTGGGCGCGGGTGAGGCGGCCGCGCGACAGGAACGCGATGGCCAGCCAGGTGGCCCCGACCAGGAAGGGCCAGTCCAGCACGATCACTCGGTGAGGCACCCGCACCGGGGCGGCCACCGCGATCAGCCCGAGGTTGAACAGCACGAAGTACAGCAGCGTGCCGATGAAGTTCCCCGCGGCCACGTCGTGGCGACCCTCGCGGGACGGAACGGCCTGGCGGATGACTTCCTCGGCCTCGATGGCCGCCGGGGTGACGATCATGCCCATCACCGCGGCAGGAAACGCGAAATAACGGATGATCCCGTCCGCGCCGTAATTGACCAACTGCGCACCGATCGTCAGGACCGCCAGCCCAACCACGGTCAGCGTGACCGGCCGCCACCAGCGCACCGGCCCGGCCGCTTCCGCGCGGATCTCATCGCCTTGCGCACCGAGGAAGTCATGCTCACGCGAGGCCCGCACCAGATACCACATGCCAACCGCGAACGCCGCCAACAAGACGACACCTATTGCGCGACTGGTGGTTTCACCGATCAACGCCACACCGGCCACTACCGGCGCGCCCGCCGCGACCACCAGAACACGCCGCGGCAATCTCACTGTCATCGGAAACAGCACCGCGCCCAGCCCGAGCGCGACACACACGATGAAACTGGCCCCGCCGAACACCGTGCCCAGCGCGATCTCGGCGTGCCCCTGGCGGGCGGCGACCACACCCACGGCGATGTTCTCGGCCTCCAGCCCGGAGAAGATGCCGGCGATCACAAACGGCGCCGCGCGCAGCAGCGCGGCCAGACCGACCATGCCGTCCAGCAGCATCTCGGTAGACCAGATGACGATCACCACACCCAGCACGAACCCACCCACCGCAAGCGCGGCGCTCATTGGTGCGTCTCTGGCTCATTGAGGCCATCGGCGTGTCCAGCGTTCACCCGGCGCTCGGCTCAACCCGTCGCTGCGGCGGTTGTGGTGGGCACATAGGTTTCATCCTCGTGGACCGGATCGCTGCGACCGTCGCCGCCGCGGCGGTGATGTTCGCGGCCACCAATATCGATGACGCGGTGGTGCTGACGGTGTTCAACGCCGCGTCGCGTGCCACTGGGGCCCCCAAACAGTGGCAGATCTGGGCTGGACAGTACCTCGGCATCGGATCGATGGTGGCGGTGTCGCTGCTGGCCGCGCTCGGCTTCAGCTTCGTGCCGCTGCGATGGGTCGGGCTGCTGGGGCTGATCCCGCTCACCCGCGGCATCGCCATGCTCATCACAAATCTGCGCGCGATCCGTCACAACCAGCCCACACCACCACGTCCGGGCAGCGGGCTGTGGTCAGTTGCCGGAGTGACGTTCGCCAACGGCGGGGACAACATCGCCATCTACACCTCGGCGTTTCGCGTCATGGCGCCCGCCCACATCGCGTTGACCGTGGTGGTGTTCGCCATCGGTACCGCACTGTGGTGTCTGGCCGGCCGTCTGCTCGTCTCCCACGACCGCCTCGCCGATGCGCTGCAGCGCTTCGCCGACTGGATCATCCCCGCAGTGTTCATCCTGCTCGGCCTCTACATCTTCCACCGCACAGGCCTGCTCGGGGTATTCGGTTGAAAACCGCCATCCAGCCCGGTGGGACAGGGTTTGTCTGTTGTTTTTCAATCGTCGGTCACGACAACCTTGACGTCGATGTTGCCGCGGGTGGCGTTGGAGTAGGGGCACACCTGGTGCGCCTTCTCGGCGAGCTGCTGCGCGGCGTCGTGGTCGAGGTTGGGCAGGGTGACCTCCAGCTCGACCGCAAGGCCGAAACCGCCGTTGTCGATCTGGCCGAGCGAAACCCGCGCTCCCACAGCCGAATCCGTGACGTCGGTGTTCTCCTGACGCCCGACCAGCCGCAGCGCCGAGTGGAAGCAGGCCGCGTAGCCGACTGCGAACAGCTGCTCGGGGTTGGTGCCGTTGCCACTGCCGCCCATCTCCTTCGGGATGGCGAGGTCGAGGTCGAGCCGGCCGTCTGAGGTGCGGCCGTGCCCGTCACGCCCTTCCCCGGTGGCCAGCGCTTCGGCGGTGTAGAGGGTTTTCATGCGGTTTCCTTTCGTGAGGATGCGTTGAGCGCATCGGTGAGGTGGTGGACTGCGTCGCGCAGGTCGGCGACCTCTCGCTCGGTCAGTCCGGTGGACGAGAACAGCCGCTCGGGAATGCACCGAGCCTTGCGCTCGAGCCGGCGACCGGCAGCCGTGGGGGTCACGTCGACGAGGCGTTCGTCGTGCGCGGATCGCTCGCGGCGGACAAAACCGTTGGCCTCCAACCGTTTCAGCAGCGGCGAGAGCGTCCCGGAGTCGAGCTGCAGTCGTTCGCCGAGGCGGCTCACGGTCACCCGGTCCTCTTCCCAGAGCACCAGCATCACCAGGTATTGCGGATAGGTGAGGTTCATCTCGGTCAGGATCGGCCGGTACGCCGCCGTCATCGCCCGAGATGCGGAGTACAGGGCGAAGCAGAGTTGACGATCAACGCTCAACGTGGCCACGTCGGGACTATAGCCCACAATTCAATTGTGTACAACTGATCTACTCCGCGCTATTCGTAGATGCCTTCGACGTACCATCGCCGCTGCCGGTAACACAGCAGCAAGGCTTGCGCGGGATCGTCATCCAACAGCACCTGCGCCCTGGCGGTGCGCCCGACCTTCGCCAGCTCGGGATCCCACCACCGCTCGTCGACCGGCCATGGCCCGGCCCACCAGGACAGCCGGTCTTCCCTACCGGGGGCGGCCAGCAGCCACGGGTCGGCCGAGAACAGCCCACGGCCTGTCACCCGCACCGGGTTGCCGTCGGCGTCGAGCAATTCGACCGGGTCGTCGAGCAGCACGGTCGGCGACGGCTCCGGCAGTTGCCCGGGCCACGGCTGACCCGGATCGGCGCGGGGCACCGGCTCGTCGCCCAGCGGCGTGAAGGTGATGCGTTCTGCGGGCCCGCGGCCACCGCTGAGCACTGGCACCTGCACCGCCTCCGGCCCGAGCAGACCCTGGACGCGCACCAGCGCGCGGCGGGCGCGCAGCCGGTCCTCCTCGCCGATGCCTCCCCACAACGGCAGCTGCAGAGCCCCGGCCGACACCACCTCCACCGGACGCAACCGGATCAGGGTGACCGGTGCCGTGGGCCGGTCACCGGGATTGCGCCTGTTCAGCCAGCCGTCCAGCTGCCAGCGGACACGATCGGCGGTGGCGTCCTCGGTCAGTGGTTCGGCGCAGCGCCAAACCCGTTCCAGCTCTTCACCATTGGCGGTGATGGCGTGGATGGCCAGCCGAGTGCACCCCACCCCGGCTCCCTCCAGGCTCCGGTGCAGGGTGCTGGCCAGCGACCGCCCGGCGAACGCCGCGGCATCCACCCGGTCGATCGGCGGGTCGCAGTCCATGACGGCGTCGAGCTCCGCCGGGGGCTCACGCCCCGACGGGCCGCGGGTGGGCTCACCGCGGGCGAAGCGGTGGGCGACCACCGCATCGGCCCCGAACCGGGAGGCCACATCGCTGCGGGACAACGCGGCGAACTGGCCGATATTCCGGATCCCCATGCGCCACAACAAATCTGCTAGATCATCGCGGCCAGGTGCCGCCAAGCTCGGCTCGGTGGCCAGTTGCCGGATCGACAGCGCGGACAGGAACAGCGCGTCCTTGCCGGGCTCGATGATCCGCCCGGCCCGCGCGGCGAAGACCGCGGTGGGCAGCTGGTCGGCGATCCCGACCTGACATTCGGCGCCGGCCGCGGCGACCGCATCCACCAGCCGCTCAGCGGCGACCTGCTCGGACCCGAAGTAGCGGGCCGCCCCGCGAACCGCCAGCACCAGCAGGCCGGGCCGCAGCACCTCGGCGCGTGGCACCAGGTTGTCCACGGCGGCCGTCACGTTTTCGAAATGGCGGGCATCGCGCGCCGGGTCTGCGGTGACGACGTGCAGCTCGGGGCATCGGGCCTGCGACTCCCGGCGGCGCAGCCCGCGGCGTACACCGAACGACCGGGCCGACGCCGAACACGCGATGACCCGGTTGGCCAACGTGACCGCGACCGGGGCCGTCGCGGGCAGGTCGGCGGCCACCGCCGCAGCGACGGCGGGCCAGTCCATGCACCAAACGGCCAGCACCCGGGAGGTAGATACCGACGAGCCACTCGGGCGAGAAGCCGAAGACCCGGAAGACACTCATCCGCCTACTGCCCGAACGGGTCCAAAGGACCGGCCCCGGGCCCGCATGGCCAGCCGCACCTTGCTGATGCGGCCAAACCCTGAACGACCGGGGCCAGTGATCTCGTAGCCGCAGACCCTGGCGTCCAGCCGGGTGGACGCCCCTTGCCAGTCACCGCCGGTGACCAGCAGGGTGCAGCCCTTCTGGCGGGCGCGGGCGACCACCGCGCGCGCCCGGCTGGCCGGCACCGACCGCCCGCCCAGGCCGAGCACCACCAGATCCATGCCGTCCATCAGCACCGCGGCCACCTCGACCGGGTCGGCGCCGGGTTCGGGGATGACGGCGATCCTGCTCAGGTCCGCTCCCATCTCCACGGCCGCCAACAGACCGACGTCGGGCTGGCCGACGATCGCCGCGTGCCCACCCTCGGCCGTCACCGCCGCCACCATGCTCAGCGGCAGCGACCTGGCGCCCGACAGCACGGCGACCGTCCCGCGCGGCAACGAACCAGGCAGGAGTTCGGCCAGGGATTCAGGGATCGGCAGCAAAGTCTCCGAGTCCGGCAGCACATCGGTCGACACCGCCGGGCCCCGGTGCCCGCCGCCCACCTTGCCGGATACCGCCGCGATTTTGCGACGCAGGTGTTCTACCTGTTCAGCGCGGTCAACCCGGCGCTGATCGAGGCTCAAGGCCGCCGTCACAGCAGCACCTCCCGCATCATCTGATTCACTCTATGTTCGAAAGTATGTTCGACACCTCGAGTAAACACCGGCCCCCCGACACCGTCAAGCGGGCTTTGCGCGCGCGATGCCCTGGACAGTTCGGAGCCGTCCGTCGGCAAGGGCTCCAGTCAGGTTCTTTGCTTTCTCGGCGAAGTTGGTGACAAAGGCGTGCAGTCCGAGAGGGTTGGGTGGCATTGTCAGCACCATCTGCATCACCGAGGCGGCCTGGTCGCTGAGATCATTCCAGCGCTCGATTGCGAACCCCGAGGACCGGATCGTCGCACCCAACTGCTCGGACGTAGCCAAGTGGCTGAGCTCGGGTCGGTCGGCCCATGGCAGTGGATAGTCAGGTTCACCACCCTCACCAATGGTGATATCCCATAAGGCCAGCCGGCCCCCGCTGACCAAGACCCGGCGCGCTTCCCGGTAAAGACCGGCCTTATCGGCCACATTCATCTGAACGTGTTGGCTCAAAACGACGTCGAAACTGGCGTCGGCGAACGGCAGGTCGGTGATATCCGCTTGGCGAACGGAAATCTGGTCGTCGAGTCCGACAAGTCGATTGAGCCAATTGCACGTTTGGCAGTACTCCTCGGTCAGATCGACGGCGGTCACTTTGCAGCCGCATTGGTCGGCAACGAAGCGTGCGGTGCCACCGATGCCGCTGCCGGCATCGAGCACCCTTGTGTCGCTCGTGATCCCGATCAGTTCGACCAGTTGGCCTGTGGCGATGCGACCCATGGTGTGGAAGTCCTCGAGTAGAGCGAGGTCTGCGGGCTGGAGGTGGTCGACGTCCTTTCCGGCGGCGATGAGTGCCCGCTCGATGTTGGGCCGAGAGAGGCCAGTTGAGTACTGGCCGCGGACGAGGTTGTTATTCATGTCTGCTCTTTCTGGTGGCTAGAAGCTCGGCTGATGCGGTGTGTTCGCTTCGCCATACGACCGACTCGGCTGAGTACCGGGGATGG
>DATARY010000064.1:0-14542 GCA_036263935.1 Mycobacterium sp. | reverse complement strand
GAAGATGCCTCTGGCGATTCGGTCGATCACCAACATGTCGGCCGGGTTGCGCACATCATGGTCGGTCTCGACCAGCAGCATCTCCGGGTTCATCCGGGCCTGCGGGAAGTGCCGGTCGGCGGCCGCGTACCCCACATTGGCCGGGATATCCGGCGGCAAGAACTCGCGGTCGTTGTAGCTCGGCTGGTACGACGGCAACGCCAGCAGACCGACGAGCGCGAGCGCCACCGACGCGGCAAGGATCGGGCCCGGCCACCGCACGATCGCCGCACCGATGCGGCGCCAGCCGCGGACCTGCGTCGTCCGTTTCGGATCGAAGAGGCCGAAGCGACTGCAAATGGTGAGCAGCGCGGGCGCCATGGTCAGTGCCGCCGCAACGGCGACAAGCATGCCGATCGCCAACGGAATGCCCAGCGATTGGAAGTAGGGCAGCCTCGTGAAGTGCAGGCAGAACGTGGCACCGGCGATGGTCAGACCCGATCCCAGGATGACGTGGGCGGTGCCGTGATACATCGTGTAGAAGGCGGTCTCGCGATCCTCGCCGTTGCCGCGTGCCTCGTGGTAGCGGCCGACGAGGAAGATCGCGTAGTCCGTTCCCGCCGCAATGGCCAGTGTCGTGAGCAGGTTGACGGCGAACGTCGACAGCCCGATCAGGTCGTAATAGCCAAGGGCCGCAACGATTCCCCGGGCGGCCGCCAGCTCGATGAACATCATCACCAAGACGAGCAACACCGTGATGATCGAACGGTAGACTAACAACAACATCACGAAGATCACGCAGATGGTGATCATGGTGATCAGCCTGATGCTGCTGTCGCCGGCGTGGTGCTGGTCGCTGGTGAGCGGTGCGGGACCGGTGACATAGGCCTTGATCCCCGGTGGCGGCGCAGCGTTGGCCACGATGTCGCGGACGGCCTGGACGGATTCGTTCGCCAGGCTTTCACCCTGGTTGCCGGCCAGGTAGACCTGAACGTAGGCGGCCCTGCCGTCGGCGCTCTGCGCTCCGGAGGCGGTCAGCGGATCGCCCCAGAAGTCCTGGATGTGTTCGACGTGCTTCTTGTCGGCCTCGAGCTTGGCGATCAGGCCGTCGTAATACTTGTGCGCAGCGTCGCTGAGAGGTTGGTCGCCTTCCAGGACGACCATCGCCGAGCTGTTGGAGTCGAACTCCTGAAAAGTCTTGCCGATCCGTTGCATCGCCTGCAGCGACGGCGCGTCGGTTGGCGCCAGCGACACCGAGTGCGCCTCGCCGACCTTCTCCAGCTGCGGGGCGATGATGTTCACCATCACGACGATCGCAATCCAGCCCAGGAAAATCGGCACCGAGAACAGCCGAATGAAGCGGGGGATCATCGGGTGCGCACCCACGTGTGTGTTGCTCATGCGGACTTCACCAGGCAGAAGGTCTGGGCGTTCACGCCGTCGGTGGTCCGCTCGTCCTTGATCACGCCGTCGACGGTGATCCGGCAGGAAATGGTGTCACCGTCGCTCTGCGCAATGATGTTCGGGCTGGCCGCGGGAGCCGTCGTTGTCAGGGTCAGCGTCCACGGCAACGCCGCGTGCTCGGCCTTCTGAGGCTGAGCGTCGAGGTCGAGGTAGTTGATCGTCGCCACGCTGCCCGTGCCAAAGATCTCGTACTGCACCACTTTGGGGTTGAACGGCTGGGGGTCATTGACCAGGCCGGCGCCGGGCTTTGTGAGCACGGTGTGGCCGAAGAATCCGCGGAAGCGGTCCACGCAGAACGCCCCGAGTGCCACCACCAGCAGGATGACCAGCGGCACCCAGATGCGTCTCACAAGACGAAGCATCAGACGATTCGCTCCCGACGTTCCCAACCCATGTTTGCCCTCTTCCAGTGCTTGTCACACACAGTTTCAGACGTAACTTAGCCGATATAACTTCTCATCGCGAAACAGACCTAGCTCAATCAATTGTGTTGCTGGTCACCTCCGAATCGCCGGAGCGGCCCGTTTTCGGCTGCTGTTGGTCCCACGCGGGCATTTCGAAGCGGTCAAGGCACTGCTCGATGAAGGCCCTCGCCTGGTCGTGCCCGCGGGTGATGCCGAGCCCCTTCTCGTGCAGCACCATGCGTGCCAGGCTCCCCATGATCATCGACATGACCACAGGAGGAAACGCCTCGAGGTCGATACCGCGGGCCTTCAACGCCAGGGTCATCGCGCCCTCTTCGATATCGCGGAAACGCATTGCGTACGACACGATTTCGCTGCGGATGGCCTTGCGATGGTTGGCCATCGCCAGGAACTCGGTGAACAATTGGGCGTCGTGCGCGCCGCTGAGCAGCCACAACGCGTGCAGCGGTTCCGACTCGGCCATCGCCTGGCGCTGGCGTTGCAGGTTCGTTTCGGCCTTGTCGCGCAGCACGGCCACGAACAGGTCGTCCATGCTCGGGAAGTAGTAGTGCACGAGGGCCGCCTTGACGCCGGCCCTGGCCGCCACCCGCCGGGACGTCGCTGCGGCATACCCCTCGTCGAGGAGGATTTGGGCGGTCGCCTCGATCAGCGCCTCCCGCGTCGCCTCCCGGCCACCCCGTGGCCGCTCGTCAGCGGGGCTACTCGACATGGAGGCAGCCTAACGGTTGGGCGATCGCCCAACAACCGGTAGGCGTCGGGCTGCCCAGCTAGCCACGCTCCGGCCGAAGTTGCTATTTTTACTAAGATACGACCCTGCCTGGTCGAAGAGGTGAGCAGATTGACCCAAGTGGACTGGACACCGCTGCCGGTGCCGTGGGCGGTCCAGACGGTGGACCGGATCCCCAAACAGCGCTACTACGACCCGGACTTCTACGCGCTGGAAACCGAGCTGTTCTGGCCACGCGTGTGGCAGATGGCGTGCCGCCTCGAGGAGATCCCGAAACCGGGAGACTTCGTCGAATACGAGATTCTCGACCAGTCGGTGATCGTGGTGCGGCTCGACGAGACCGAGGTCCGCGCCTACTACAACTCCTGTCGCCACCGCGGCATGAAGATCATCGAGGGCGCCGGGACGCGCCGCAGCTTCGTGTGCCCGTTCCACGGATGGTGCTGGGGCCTCGACGGCAAGAGCACGTTCGTGCTGCGACCCGAGATCTTCGACGAAAACAACCTGTGCGCCGACGATCTCGGCCTCGCGACCCTCAGGTGTGAGCTGTGGGGCGGCTGCGCCTGGATCAATCTCGACAACGACGCTCCACCGCTGCGTGACTGCATCGAGCCGTTCGCCTCCAGGCACGACGAATGGAACGTCGAAGCGCTGCGCACGGAATGGTGGAAGTCGTGCCTGCTACCCGTGAACTGGAAGCTGGCGACGGCGGCATTCATGGAGGGCTACCACGTTCCGCAGACCCATCCCCAGCTGCTGCCGTCGTCGCACCACCCGGACTCGTCGTCGGTGCACCCCATCATCGAGACGAGCCTGCACTTCATGCGCACGCTCGGGTCCGGCATGGCCGGGATGACCCACGAGAACGACGTGCGGATCGCCGAGGGGCTGCAGAACATGTCGCTCCCGAGTGATCCGGCCGAGGCGATGGCGGCCTGGCGCGGCGCGGTCAACGAGGCGGTCACGACGTGGCACCGGGCCCGCGGCTGCGACTTTCCCGATCTCAACGACCTTGACCGGCGCGGCGTGATCGACCCGATCGGGTTCTGCTTCCCGCACTACTTCATCCTGCCGACCTACAGCAGCGCGTCGTCGTACCGGATCCGTCCACTGGGCCCCGAGCAGACCCTGTTCGAGGTCTGGTCGCTCACCCGCTACCCGAATGACCGTTCGCCGGGAAAGCCCACCCCGCCGCAGCCGCTGGCCCCGGACGACCCGAGCTGGCCCATGATCCCCGCCCAGGACTTCTCCAACCTCCCGCGTCAGCAGAAAGGCCTGCACGCCAAGGGGTTCGAATTCATGCGGCTGTCGAACCAGATCGAAGGGCTGATCTCTAACTTCGAGCGCGTCATCGACGGCTTCCTTGCCGGTCTGCCCCACGAGCGGCTGCTGCCCGCGATCCAGCGCACCAACACCACCATCGATGTACCCGTCGTCGACCTCGGGCTTTCCGAAAGAGTTCAGGCATGGTGAATTGGGACAAGTCCGTCGACCTTCTCGTCGCGGGAAGCGGGGGCGGCGGAATCGTCGCAGCGCTCGCGGCGCTCGATTCGGGGATCGAGCCGCTGGTCGTCGAGAAGCAGGCGCTGGTCGGTGGGTCGACGGGGATGTCAGGGGGCATGGTCTGGCTGCCGAACAACCCGTTGATGCGGGCCGATGGCGTACCCGACTCGCACCAGGACGGCATGGCCTACTTCGCCGATGTCGTCGGCGACATCGGTGCGGCCTCGTCGCCGGCGCGTCGGGAGATGTTCCTGAACGCGGGCCACGAGATGATCGACTTCCTGCTGCGCAAGGGCGTTCGGCTGGTGCGGTGCCCGGGCTGGAGCGACTACTACCCAAATCACAAGGGAGGCAACGCGGCTGGGCGGGCGGTCGAGGCCGTCCCGTATGACGCCGCAAAGCTCGGTGAATGGAGTGACAAGGTTCAGCCCGCCCTCGCCAAGAATTACGGGCAGGGGTTCGTGGTCAAGACCAACGAACTGCGCTCGATTCAGTATTTCAACCGAGCGCCGCGCGCGTTCGTCGTGGCCATGCGGGTGTTCGCACGCACCGCCGCCGCACGGATCCGGCGGCGCGAGATCCTCACCAACGGCGCATCACTCATCGGCCAGATGCTGAAGATCCTGATCGACCTGGGCGGTGGCACGCCGGCACTCTGGACCAACACCGCGATGGAGGATCTCATCGTCGAGGATGGCCGTGTCGTCGGCGCACGCATTGCCCGCGGTGGCTCCTCGCTGAACATCCAGGCGCGTAAGGGCGTCCTGCTGGCGGCAGGCGGATTCGGCCACAACGCCGACATGCGGCGCCGCTACAGCGGCGACCAGCCCAACGAGGCGCAGTGGTCGGTCGCCAACGCCGGCGACACGGGTGAAGTGCTGCAGACGGCGATGAGCCTGGGCGCACAGACTGACCTGTTGGATGAGGCCTGGTGGCTGCCATCGGTTTTCATCGCCGACGGAGGCGCCGCCGCCGCGTCACTGGGAAGCGGGCGACAGCGACCGGGGGCCATCTACGTCGACGGGACGGGCAGCCGATTCTGCAACGAGTCCAACTCGTATGTGGAGGTCGGCAAGGCGATGTACGCCAACAAGGCGGTGCCGTGCTGGATGGTCTTCGATGAAGGCTACGTGGGCAGATACGTCTCGGGCGCCAACCCGCTGAAGAAACGCCGAGTGCCCGAACAGCTGATCGAGCGGGGCGCCATCGTGCGAGGCGACACCATCGGCGACCTCGCACGCCAGATCGACGTTCCCGCAGGCGCGTTGGAGCACACCATCCAGCGCTTCAACGAATTCGCGGCCAAGGGCCTCGACCCCGACTTCGGCCGCGGCCAGTCCGCGTACAACGACTGCCTCGGCGATCCGGGATATCGCCCGAACGCCGCGATCGGCCCGCTCGACCGGGCGCCGTACTACGCCACCAAGGTCTTCCCCGCCGACGTCGGCACGTGCGGGGGAGTGATCACCAACGAGCACGCGCAGGTCCTCGACGAAAACGACCGGGTGATCGACGGCCTGTACGCGACAGGCAACATCACCGCCACGGTGATGGGCCGAACGTATCTGGGCGCGGGCGGGAGCATCGCTAACACGATGGTGTTCGGCTACGTCGCGGCGCGGCACGCCGCGGGCCGCACGATCGCCGGCGAGAAGAATCGGTAATCCGGGCGTTGCCCGATTGTGTTTCGTCGAAAGCCGTCATCATTTGATGACGCCGCGCGGACGAGAGCCCTCCGGAAAACAGCCCGTTGTCAAGGCGCCTCGGGAGTAGCCTCGTCGACGAAATCCCTTGGCGTCAAACCCGATTGGATGAGCTCGGACCGGCGGGCCTGAACGTCGGATGCCGCCCCGACCATGTTCGTCAGAATGTGGCTCACCTGCAGGTGCACCCGCATGCCCATCAGTTCCCAGGCCCGCTTGACGTTGTTCTTTACCGCCATCAACGTGGTCAACGGAATCTGGCCGATCTTGCGCGCCATCTCTTCGACGGTGTCCTCGAGCTGGTCCCGCGGGACGACCCTGTTGAGCAGTCCCCACTCCAGGGCTTCCTGCGCGGAAAGCGTTGGCGCCAGCAGAAGCCAGTCCATGGTGCGATGCCAGTTCATCATCAACCAGGGCTCGATCATGGTGTGCCCGCCGGGCTCGCCGAGGCTCTGCGCGAGCGGCATCTGAAAATGCGCATCCTCGGAGGCGACGCAGAAATCGGTCAGCAGCCCGAGATAGATGCCACCGCCCATGCAGTAGCCGTGGATCTGGGAGATGGTCGGCTTGGGGAATTCCCACAGGTACAGCGTCGGCCACAGAAACAGGTCCGCGGTGCCCTTGTACAGGTCCTCGAACGTGTCGCCGAAATCCGGATAGGGGTTTTCGTCCGGGCCCCACCTGGCTACGTGACCGCCGCAGAAACCCTTGCCGTTGGCCTTGATGATCACCACCTTGATCTCTCTGTCGCGGTCGGCCTCGCGAAGGCAGGCGTCGACTTCGGACACCAGGCTCGCGTCCTTGGTGTTGGCCTTGTCGGGCCGGTTGAGGATGATCCGCGCTATCGGTGGTTCACGTTCATAGATCACCGATTCGAGGGTGCGCCGCTCTCGCTCCGTCGCCATTGGCATCTCCTACAGAATTGCGCCGCTGTCCTTGGCCGCCGAGATGTCGTCCCAGTCGAGGTCGAGCTCCAACAGGATCTCCTCGGTGTGCTGTCCATGTTCCGGAGCGCGCGCCGGCGGCGGGGCTGTTTCGTTGAATTGCACTGGCGCGGCCACGATCTGGTACTCGACGCCCTGGTCATCCACGTTCCTGATGGTGTAGCCGTTCGGCTCGACCTGTGGGTCGTTCAGGGTCTCTTTCGGCGTCGCCAGCGCCGCCCACACGCCCGGCTCGTCCGCCAGCGCCTTGCGCCAGTGCTCGAGGTCCTGGCCGGCGATCGCCTCCCCGACCAGCGCGCACGCCTCGCCGGCATTGGCGATCAGGTTGCTCGACGGGACAAAACGTTCGTCGGCGGCGAGCTCGGGCAGCCCGATCCGCTCGCAGAAACCGGCCCAAAACCGGTCCGGCTGCAGGAAGACCAGTTGGATCCATCTGTTGTCACGGGTCTTGTAGCGGTTGACCAGTGGATTGATCGCAAGGCCGGGCGGCGCGCCGGGGATGCCGTCGATATCGAAGAGGTCGGCAACCGAGATCGCCGGGGCGATGGACCACATCGCCTGTGCCAACAAGGATGAATCGACGACGGATGGCTCCCCGGTGCGTTCGCGATGAAAGAGCGCGGCGCAGACGCCGCCCGCGAGGGTTATTCCGCCCTGCAGGTCGCCGAATCCCGGACCCTGTACCGCCGGTGTCTCGGTGCCGAATGGAGTCAACGTGTATGCCACGCCCCCGCGAGACAGATACGTCGCCGCGTCGAACCCCCCCTTGTCGCGGTCGGGTCCGCGGACCCCGGTGCCGGTTCCGCGCGCGATGATGATGTTCGGATTGAACCCGCGGATGTCCTCGACGGTCAGCCCTGCCCGCTCCAATGGACCGGGCAGCCAGTTGGTCAGGAACACGTCCGCGCTGGCGAGAAGGCGCCCGATGTACTCGCGGCCGGTGTCGGACTTGATGTCGATCGCGATGCTGCGCTTGCCGCGGTTTGAAATCTCCAGGATGAAGTCGACGTCGGCCCGGGCGTTCTGCCGCGTGAAACCGCCGATGACCAGTGCACGCCCCGGGTCGCCCGCCTTGACATCCTCCACCTTGATGACGTCCGCGCCCCAGTCCGCCAACGCCGCGCCGGCAGACGGCACGTACGTCCAGGAAGCCAGCTCGACCACGCGTACGCCACGCAGGATTTCTGTCATGGCAACACCTTTCGATCGGATTGGGTGATCAATTGCGCGCCGACGTCTTCGAGATACCGGTCGGGCCCGCCGAGGAATGTGCTCCAGTCCAGCAGTCGCCTGAGGTACAGGTGAGCGTCGTGCTCCCAGGTGAAGCCGATGCCGCCGAAGACCTGGATCGCGGTGTCGCCGACGGTGGCCAGCCGCCCCGCGAATGCCTTGGCGCGCAACGCGGCCAGGTGACGCTCCGCGGGTTCCGCCGCGTCCGCCGCCCATAGCGCGTGGATGACACCGCTGCGCGCGAGTTCGACCGTCTCGTACATGTCCACGCAGAGATGCTGGACCGCCTGAAAGCTACCGATCGGCTTGTCGAACTGCCTGCGCACCTTGGCGTACTCGATGGCGAGGTTCATCACCGCCGACGCGGCACCGAGCGCATCGGCGGCGTACGCGATCACCACGTCGTCGACCAGTCCCTGAAGTGCATCCGCCGACGCGGAGGCCAGCCGCCGGGCCGGCACGCCGTCCAGCACCACATCGAACAGCTTTCGCGTCTGGTCCACGTGCGGGCGCGCCGTCATGGCCACGCCGGCCGATGCGGGGTCGACAGCAAAAAGCCCTGTACCGCTGCGGTCCTCGGAGACCACCAGCAGCGCTGTCGCGGCCGCAGCGTCCGGTAGAGCAGCGATCTCGCCGCCGATGACCACCCCTTCACCCGTCACTTCGGCCACCGGCCTTGGACCGCTCAGCGGGCCGACCGTCGCGATGGTCGACCCGTCGGCAATCCCGGCCAGCAGGGCGGCGGCATCACCGTCCGCGCTCATCCGCGTCAGGGCCCGCGTCGCGGCGACCGCGCTCGACAGCCACGGTCCCGGGTTGAGCGCCGCGCCGAGCTCCTCGGCGACGACACCGGCTTCGACCATCGTCATGCCAGCGCCGTCACAGTCCTGCGGGACGAGCACACCCACCGCGCCGAGGGCGGCCAGGCCGCGCCAGACGTCGGCGGTGGTGCCCGTCGGATCGTCCAGCAGCGGTCGCACATGTGCTGCCACACTTGCCTTTTCGGCCAAGAAACGCCGCACGGTGTCGCGGAGTGCAAGCTGTTCGTCGGTGAGTTCGAGGTTCATGTGCGCGGCAGGCCAAGCACTCGCGTCGCGGTGACGCCCTTGTTGATCTGCGTCGTCCCGCCGGCGATCGTGAGCGAGCGCGCCGACAGGCGACGGTCGGCCCACCGGCCGCTCGGGTGCTGCGGGCCGAGCACGTCGAACGCCAGGCCGGCAAGGTCTTGGCCCAGTTCGGCCCACACGCTTTTGGCCAGGCTCGCCGAGCCGAGCGCATCACCGCCGTGCAGCATCGCCGAGATCGATCGCTTGCACAACAGCTCGAGGTAGCAGATGCGCACCCCGATCTCACCCAGCCTGCGTAGCGTCGAGCCGTTCTCCAGCACCGGCTCGCCGTCGACCTGGTGCTCGGCCATGTCGGCGACCAGGTCGGCCAGCTGAACCTGCATCTGCGCGTAGAGGCGTGCCGCCCCGGCCCGCTCGTGGCTGAGCGTGGTGGTGGCGACCCGCCAGCCTGCGTTCAGCGGGCCGAGCAAACAGTCGGCGGGCACCCGAGCGTCGGTGAAGAACACCTCCGCGAAATCAGCGGCACCGTTGAGGGTGACAAGCGGGCGAACCTCGATGCCGGCAAACCTCATGTCCACGATCAAGCAGGAGATGCCCTTGTGCTTGGGCGCCTGCGGATCGGTCCGCACGTACAGCTGACACCAGTCGGCGCGGTGCCCAAGCGACGTCCAGATCTTCTGCCCGTTGACCACGAAATCTTCACCGTCGCGCACCGCGCGGGTGCGCAGCGAAGCCAGATCGGAGCCCGCTTCCGGCTCCGACATCCCCTGACACCAGATGTCGTCGGCACGGACCATCCGGGGAAGCAGCCGGCGCTTCTGGTCGTCCGTGCCGTACTGCATGATCGCCGGCGCGATGTTGTTCATCCCGATCACGTTGAGCGGCATGGGCGCTCGTGCCCGCGTTGTCTCCTCCGCGTAGGCCAACTGCTCGAGCACCGTCGCGCCGCGACCGCCGTACTCCCTCGGCCACGACACGGCACCCCATCCGGCATCGGCCACCGCGGCATCCCACTTGCGAAGCGTGTCGAAGGCTCCCGGGTCGCGGCCGCGGCGCCGGTCGGCGGCCTTCACGTCGTCGGTCAGGTTCGCGGAGAGCCACGCACGCAGCTCCTTGCGGAACTGTTCCACCTCGGCCGGGTATGAGAAGTCCACGGTGTCCTGTCGGGATCGGTCCGATTGGTTTCTTTATAATTTTAGGTAGTATAGCTACCGCAATCGAGCCGTCACGCGCAGAGAGGTTCGGCGATGGGCAGGGTAGCGGGCAAGGTAGCACTGGTCAGCGGAGCCGCACGCGGCCAAGGACGTTCACATGCGCGAATGCTGGCCGCCGAAGGCGCCGACATCATCGCGGTCGACATCTGCGCGGACATCGAAACAAACGAATACCCACTGGCGCGCCCGGAGGATCTCGACGAGACCGCTCGGCTGGTGGAGAAGGAGGGCCAGCGCGCGTACACCGAGATCGCCGACGTCCGCGACCGCGTGGCACTGTCGGCCGCGATCGATCACGGCGTCGCCGAGTTCGGCCAACTCGACATCGTCGTCGCCAACGCCGGCATCTGTCCGCTGACCGCGGGCCTGCCCCCGCAGGCGTTCGTCGACGCGGTCGACGTCGACCTGGTGGGAGTCCTCAACCTGGTGCACGCCAGCATGAAACATCTGCACGCGGGCGCGTCGATCATCGCGACGGGATCCGTGGCCGCGTTCATGGCGACCGCGGCGAACACCGCGGGAATGTCCGGCGGACCGGGCGGTGCGGGTTATGCGTTCGCCAAACAGGTTGTCGCACACTACGTCAACGACCTTGCGGCCGCCCTGGCCCCCGAGCAGATCCGGGTTAACGCGATCCACCCGACGAACTGCAACACCGACATGCTGCACAGTCCGCCCATGTATCGCGCGTTCCGGCCCGACCTGGAGAATCCCACTCGGGAGGACGCCGAGGTCGTCTTCCCGGTGATCCAGGGGATGCCGATACCTTTTGTCGAGCCCGAGGACATCAGCGAGGCGGTGCTGTTCTTGGCCAGCGACGCGGCCCGCTACGTCACCGGCCAGCAGCTCCGCGTCGACGCCGGCGGCTTCCTGAAAATCAAGCCGTGGGCGGGCGTGTAGCGGAGGCGGGGGCATGCCAAGAGGGATCATCTATCTGGAGACCAGGCCGGTGTCGCCGGACCGCGTGGAGGAGTACCACAAGTGGTACAACGACACCCATCTGGCGGAGGTCGTCTCGGTCGAAGGAATCGTCTCCGCACGCCGCTTCGCGCCGATCGATGGGAACGGTCCGTTCATCGCCATCTACGAGCTTGACTGCGACGATCTCGACGCGGTGGTCGCACGGATGCGGGAGCTCGGCGCGAGCGGCAAGATGTCGTCGCTGGAGCTGCTCAACATGGACACACCACCGATCCCGCGCGTCTACCGGGAGATCGGGTCGTACGCACCATGACCGCAGCCCCAGAAGTCCAGCGGCGCATGTACGCGTTGATGATGCTGATGAAGGCCGCCGACGACCGGCTGTCCAAAGGCATCGCCACCGGCGAGTTCATGTGCGTGTACTGGCCGTCGCGAGGGCAGGAGGCCATCGCCGCCGCGATGGGCGTCTCGCTGCGCGACGACGACCAGCTCGTGACGACCTACCGCGGCCTGCATGACCTGCTCGGCAAGGGCGTTCCGCTGCAAGAGATCTACGGCGAGATGATGGGCCGCACCATCGGCGCGAGCCGCGGCAAGGGCGGCACCATGCACATCGCCAAGCCCGACAAGGGCGTGATGCTCTCGACCGGGATCGTCGGCGCAGGACCGCCGGTCGGCGTCGGGCTGGCGATGGCGGCCAAGCGCAAGGGCCTCGACCGCGTCACGGTGGTCAGCTTCGGCGACGGCGCGACGAACACCGGCTCATTCCACGAGGCGGCGAACATGGCGGCGCTGTGGGATTTGCCGATGGTGTTCGTCTGCCAGAACAACATGTACGCGGAGATGACGCCCACAACGGACACGATGAAGCTCGAGCGCGTCGCCGACCGGGCGGCCGGCTACGGCATGCCGGGCGTCCGCGTCGACGGTAACGATCCGCTGGCCGTCGCGGCGGCGCTGGACAAGGCCCTTGCGCGGGCCCGCCGCGGCGACGGTCCGACGTTCATCGAGTGCGTCACGTTCCGGTTCCGCGGCCACTATTTCGGCGACCGGATGCCGTACATCCCAACCGACCAGCTGCAGGCGGCGATGGCGGCCGACCCCGTGCCCGCATTCCGCCGTCACCTGATCGACAGCGGCCTCTGTACCGATGACGAGCTCAGCCGCATCGACGAAGGCGCGCTGAGCGAGGTCGAGGCCGCGCTGAAGTCGGTCCTGAGCGCGGACGCGCCGTCGGCCGAGGAGCTCGACCGAGACGTGTACGCGACCCCGATCAAGTTCCCCGTCTGAGGAAGACGCCGATGGATGAGAAAGAAATGTCGATGCGCGAGGCGCTGAACCTCGCGCTCGATCAGGCGATGCAGGCCGACGACAGGGTCTTCCTGCTCGGTGAGGACATCGCCGACCCCGGTGCGTCCGGTCCGACCGCGGGGCTGTCGACGAAATACGGCCGCGACCGCGTGCTGGACACCCCGATCTCGGAGGCCGCCATCGTGGGCGCCGCGATCGGCGCCGCGATCGACGGGCTGCTCCCGGTGGCCGAGATCATGATCATGGACTTCATCGGCATCGCCGCCGACCAGTTGATCAACAATGCGGCGAAGCTGCGCTTCATGACCGCAGGCCGGACGACGGCGCCGATCACCGTTCGCACCCAGGTGTACGGGGGACTTGCGACCGGTGCCACGCATTCGCAGACGCTCGAGGCCTGGTTCATGCACATCCCAGGGATGAAGGTGATCGTGCCGTCCACCCCGCGTGACGGGAAGGGCCTGCTGACGTCGGCGATCTTCGACGAGGATCCCTGCCTGTTCATCGAGACGATCCGTCTGCAGGGCCAAAAGGGCAAGGTCCCAACCGATCCCGGCTTTTCGATCCCGCTCGGTCAGGCCGACGTCAAGCGGCCGGGCACCGATGTCACGCTGATCAGCTACGGGCGCAGCGTGCACGAGTCACTCGCGGCCGCGTCCGCGCTCGAGGACCACGGGGTGAGCGCCGAGGTCGTCGATCTGCGCACCCTCGTCCCGCTGGACGTCGAGACCGTCGTCGAATCCGTCCGGCGCACCCGCCGTGCCGTTGTGGTTCACGACGCGGTCCAGTTCGCCGGGCCCGGTGCGGAAGTCGTTGCCACCGTGCAGGCCGAGTGTTTCAACGAACTCGCGGCGCCCATCGAACGGGTCGGGGCGCGGTTTGTCCCGACGCCCGCGGCGGCCGCGCTCGAGGCGCAGGTCTACCCGTCGTCGGCGCGCATCGTCACCGCGGCGCAGCGAACGCTCCAAAAGGCGGGAGCCCGTGGGTGACTTCCTCATTCGCATCCCGCGTGTCTCGGTCGCCGTATCGGAAGCCGAACTCGTCGAGTTCCTGGTGGAGGACGGCCAGCACGTCGAGGAGGGCACGCCGATCTACGTGATCGCAACGGAAAAGGCGGAACAGCAGATCGAGGCGGGTGCGTCGGGCACCGTCCAATGGACCGGCCAGGTCGGCGCCGTGTACGACATCGGCGTCGACATCGGCGTCATCAAGTCATAGGAGAGCGAATGGACCTCAACGAGACCCGCGAAAGAATCATCTACCAAAAAGACGGCCCCGTAGCGCGCATCATTCTCAACTGGCCCGAGAAGGCGAACGCCCAGGACCAGAAGCAGGTCGAGGAGATCGACGCGGCGTTGCTGGACGCCGACCGCGACTACGGCATCAAGGTCCTGGTCCTCAAGGCCAACGGCAAAGGCTTCTGCTCGGGGCACGCCATCGGCAACAACGCCGTCGACTATCCGGAGTTTGTCGAGGGCTTCAAGGCCACGGGCACGCCGTGGAAGCCGCAGACCGATCTGTTCGTCAAGCCGATATTGAACCTGTGGGAGTTCTCCAAACCGACCATCGCGCAGGTCCACGGCTACTGCGTCGGTGGCGGCACACACTACGGGCTGACCACTGACATCGTCATCGCCGCCGAGGACGCCTACTTCTCGTACCCACCCCTGCAGGGGTTCGGCATGCCGTCGGGCGAATGCTCCATCGAGCCGTGGGTTTTCATGAACTGGCGCCGCGCCGCGTACTACCTGTACCTGGCGGAGGTGATCGACGCCAAGAAGGCGTTGGAGGTCGGTCTGGTCAACGAGGTGGTGCCGCGCGAGGATCTCGACGCGCGCGTTGAGGCGATCGCCCGCCACATCGCCCAGGCCCCGCTTACCACGCTGCTGGCGACGAAGGCGAACCTCAAGCGCGCCTGGGAGCTGATGGGCATGCGGGTGCACTGGCAGAGCTCCAACGACCTCGTTGCGCTGGCCTCGCTCAGCAAGGATGTGCAGGAGCTGATCCAGCAGGTGTTCAGGGACAAGGTGCTGCCGTCGGAGCAAGCCCGACGT
>DATARY010000051.1:0-41852 GCA_036263935.1 Mycobacterium sp. | reverse complement strand
AAACAATGTGCCCGACGCCGAGGTCGACAAGATGACCTACCAGAACGCGATGCGCTGGTATCACTTCGACCCGTTCACCCACATCACCAAGGACCAAGCCACCGTGGGCGCCCTGCGCAAAGCCGCCGAAGGCCACGACGTCTCCATCCAAGCGATGTCCCACCATACGAGGGACTCGAGCCTTGGTGCGTCGACATTGCAGGCGCAACTGAACAGGACGAACGTCCCGCGTTGAATCTTGTTTTGTCAATTAACGGCAAGCGGCCGTCCAGCGTTTTGATAGTGGGCGCATAGCTCATTCTTAGACTGCCTTCCTAACCTCGGCTGTGGGTCGGGGCGTCTATCGACGCGGGAAGGCTTGGTTATGACACTCAAACAACTGGTCGCCGGAGCGGCGATCGGCTGCGCCCTCGGCGCGGCGGGCGTCGCTCTGCCCTCGGGCATCGCCAACGCGGCGCCTCCTTGCAGCCCGGTTCCGGGGGTGCAGTGTGGCCCGGGTGGCCCGGGTGGCCCGGGTGGTCCGGGCGGACCGCCGCCGCAGCGCGGACCCGGAGGTCCCCCTCAGGGTGATTTCCGCGGACAGGGCGGACCCGGTGGTCCCCCGCCGCAACAGGGCGGACCCGGTGGTCCCCCGCAGAACGACTTCCGCGGACCCGGCGGACCCCCGGGCGACTACCGCGGACCCGGCGGACCGGGTGCTCCGGACTACCGCGGACCCGGCGGACCGGGTGGTCCGGACTACCGTGGACCCGGCGGACCGGGTGGTCCGGACTACCGTGGACCCGGCGGGCCGGGTGGCCCCGACTTCCGCACACCCGACAATCACGATTGGCGTCCACCGTGGAATCCCGGGGACAACGATTGGCGCGGCCGGTTCCGCGGCGCCCCCTGGGGTGACGGACAGCCGCCCTGGGGCTTTGGCGCCCCGCCGCCGCCGCCGTGGGATGGGCCGCTACCAGAGGCATGGGGGCCGCCGCCACCGCCGATCAACTACTGGGGCTTCAACGAGCAGCCAATTTGGGATCAGGGCTACAACCAATGGGGTTTCTGGTTCTTCGGGATCTGGATTCCGCTCCCCATCTGACACAACAACCGGGCGGGACGGCCTCCTCGAAACCGAGGTGGCCGTCCTGCCATGTCCAATTCACTTCGGGGCGTATCGGATCGGCAGGTGCTTGAGCCCGCCGACGAAGATCGTCGCGATGTGTTCGGGCTGCCCGGTCAGCTCGATTGATTCCAATCGCGGTACCAGCTCGGAGAAGAAGCTACTGACCTCCATCCGGGCCAGCGCTGCACCGAGACAGAAATGGACGCCGTAGCCGAACGCATTGTGCTTGTTGGGGTCACGGCCGATGTCGAACCGGAACGGGTCATCAAAGATCTCTTCGTCACGATTGGCCGACGCATACGACAGCAGCACCGATTCGCCTGCGGCGATAGGAACACCGCGAACGGTGGTATCTTCGCGCGCGGTCCGCATGAACTCCTTGACCGGGGTCACCCACCGGATCATCTCCTCGGTGGCCAATGCCATGAAATCCATGTTGGCGCGCAATCGTTCTCGCTGATCGGGGTTGTCGATCAGCGCGTGCAAACCGCCGGCGATCACTGCACTGGTGGTGTCGTGACCGGCAGTGGCGATGATGAGGTAGTACGACACCGTATCGATGTCGGACAGTGCTTCGCCGTCGATCTTGGCATTGGCGATGGCAGATGCCAGATCTTCGGTCGGGTTCGCGCGTCGCGACGCCGTCAGCCCATTGAAGTACTCGAACATCTCGAGAAGCACGCTCATCTGTTCCTCTTTCGAGGAACCGCGCTGGAACTCAGCATCGTCATTGCCGAACAGTTCCTGCGTGTATTTCAACATTCGAGGGAAGTCGGATTCCGGCAGGCCGAGCATCGACATGATCACGTACAGCGGATAATTCACCGCGACTTCTTGAACGAAATCGCATTCCGGGCCGGCCGCCACCATGTGGTCGACATACCGCTTCGCGAGCTCATCGACGCGAACCTTGAGTGCCCGCATGGCTTTCGGACGGAACCAGTCGGCGCCGATCGCCCGCACCGCACGGTGTTCTGGATCATCCATGTGGATCAAGGTGCTGACACCTATGGCGGCCTGTTGCTCGTCGCCCTCCGCCGTCGCCAGCACGGGACGGGGCGAGTTGGTGAACAGCGTGTTCGCCCGTTCGATCTCCATGATGTCGGCGTGCTTGGTGATCGCCCAGAACGGCCGGTAGCCCGGCACGTCGACCCACGACACCGGGGCGCTGGCCCGCAAATGACACAACGCCGCATGCAGTTTCGCCTCATCGGCGTAGGACATCGGGTCGGCGAACACCTTGGCTGCCTCACCCATAATGCGTGTACTCACTGGCGGCTCCTCACTGATGCATCGGCTGACGCAGTTCCTGCAGCACGGCGGCAACAACGGACTCCTCGACGGAGGACGGGAAACCGATCAGGACACGGTCGATCACGCCGTCGCACCGCTCACGGATCTTGCTCGCCACGGCGGCCAGAGGCGCGACGACCGCGAACTCCTCGAGGATCTCGTCGTCGATCAGCGAACCCATCGCGTCCCACTGGCCCTCGAGGGACAGGCGGTGCAGTTCGGTCTGCAGGTCTCCCCAGCCGTGCAACTCGAGGACCTTGCGATACGCGGGAGTCGATGCATAGAACGCGATCTGCTTGCGTGTTCCGACCGCCGCGACGGCCAGCTCGGTGTCGTTGACTCCCGTCACAACGAACAACGGACAGGACAGTTGAAACTCGCTGCGCTCCCGTCCCGAGCGGCGCATGCCGCGCAACAACGCCGGCGTCGTCACCTCCTCGTGGTACCGCTTCGTCGTGAACGCGTGAGCGAGCATGCCGTCGGCGACCTCGCCGCACATCTCGGTCATCGCTTCGCCGACCGCGGCGACGAAGACCTTCGGGAAGCCGTACGGCTGAGGCTCGGGGGTGAACATCGGCGGCATCAGCTTGTGCGTGTAGAACTCGCCTTCGAAGCGGAGCCTCGTCCCGTCCTGCCAACACGACCAGATCTCCCGCAGCGCCAGCACGAACTCGCGCATCCGCGCCACCGGCCGGCTCCACGGCATGCTGAATCGCTTCTCGATGTGCGGCCGGATCTGCGAACCCAGGCCCAGAATGAACCGGCCTTTCGAGTACGCCTGCAGGTCCCACCCGAGATTGGCAACGGTCATCGGGTTACGGGCGAATGCGACGGCGATGCTCGTGCCCAGCTCGATCGTCGTGGTGTGTTCGGCGGCCAGCACCAGCGGCAGGAACGGGTCATGGTTGATCTCGGCCGTCCAGCAGCAGTCGTAGCCCCGTCGCTCCAGTGTGGCCGCGGCGCTTGGAACCGTTGCGAGTTCGCTGGAGACGGCCCCGTCGACCCTGAGGCCGCCGTGGTCACCCATAAGGGAGGACGCTACAGTAAGCAATTCAGTATGGTCAACGTGAACATGCCGGTGCGACGATCGCCTTTCGACGACAGGATGTGCGCATGACGAAATCTCAGGACTGGGAGGAGACCCTTGCCGAGCTAGGCCGCCGGCGTCAACACGCCCATCAGATGGGCGGCCAGGAGCGGCTGGCCAGGCATCACGGCAAGGGCAAGCTCGACGCCCGCGCGCGAATCGAGCACCTCCTCGACAAGGGAACGTTCCGCGAGTTCGGCACGCTTGTCGGTGGCGAGATCGCCGCTGACGGGATCGTGGTCGGGTCCGGTTTGGTTGACGGTTCACCGGTGATGGTGGGCGCTGAGGACTTCACCACCCTGGCAGGCAGCATCGGCCCGGGCGGCAACTCGAAGCGCTACCGGCTGGCCGAGTTGGCTGTGCGCGACAGGATCCCGCTGGTGATGCTCCTCGAGGGGGCCGGCTTCCGTCCGAGTGGTGAGCACTACGGCCGAACGCCAACCGATCTGCTTTCGCAGGCGCGGTGCTCGGGGAAGGTGCCGATGGTGGCGGGGCTGCTCGGCCCGTCGGCCGGTCACGGCGCGCTGGTCGCACCGGTGTGTGACTGGACCGTCATGAGCCGACAGGGCGCGATCTTCACGGCGGGGCCGCCGGTGGTGAAAGAGTCGACGGGCGAGGATATTTCGAAGGAGGATCTCGGCGGCCCCGGTGTCGCCCTGGCCAGCGGGGTGATCCACAACGTCGCGGACGACGACGAGGCGGTGCTCGACGACATCCGCAGGTACCTGTCGTACTTCCCCCCGAGCGCGTGGTCGTATCCGGCGTCACTGCCCGCCGATGAGAACTCCGAACCGCGCGCCACACCCGAGCTGCTCGACATTGTGTCCCGCGACAATCGCCGCGTGTACGACATGCGCGCGGTGCTCGACGTGGTCTTCGACCGGCCCGGCTGGTTCGAAATCCAGCCGAAGTTCGGGCCGGCGATCATCTGTGCGCTCGCCCATCTCGGCGGTCATCCCGTCGCGGTGGTGGCCAACCAACCGAAGGTGATCGCCGGCTCCATCGATGCCCACGCCGCCGACAAGGCAGCGCATTTCATCACTGTCGCCGACTCATTCCACCTCCCGATCGTCTTCCTCGCCGACAACCCAGGGATGCTGCCCGGCAGTCGGTCGGAGAAGAGCGGTGTGCTGCGCAGCGGCGCCCGCATGTTCGCCGCCCAGACCGCGGCGACGACGATCAAGCTGCACGTGACGCTGCGCAAGGCCTACGGATTCGGCTCGATGGTGATGTCCCTGTTGGGTTTCGACAATCAGAGCGCGACGTTCGCCTACCCGGGTGCGACGATGGGTGCGATGAGCGCCGCCGCGCTCAGCCGCGCCTCCCACGCCGCCGATGACGTCGAGGCCAAGCTGCGAAAGATGGAGGTGGAAGCCTCTTTCCGGTCGGCCGCACACCTCGGCTTCGACGACCTCATCCATCCCGAGGAGACCCGCAACGCGCTGTTGTCGGCGTTGCAGCGGGGTATGTACAGTCGGCAGGCCGCCGCGGAACCGGTGAGCCGCACCGTGATCACGCCGTGATTCCGAGCGATTTCACCCTGCGCACCACCGGTCTGCGCGGTAGGCGGTGACGACGGGTTCGAGTTCGTCTGGCGTTGCGCCGTGCATGATCACCGCGTCGGCCCCGTAGTCGAACTCCGCGCGGATCCGGTCGACGCACTGCCGGGCCGATCCGGTGGCCGAGGGTTCCAGCCACTCGCCGGGGATGAGGGTTGCGATGTGCGCGATCTGCTCGGGGGTGGCCTTGTGGTCGATGCCGCCAGGAATCGACGCGACGACGGAATCCTCCCGAAAGCGCTTCAACACGGCGGGATCCCAGTTGTTGGTCGCGACCATCAGGTCGCCGTAGCCCTGCAGGTAGGTGGCCAATCGCGCGACAGTCTTCTTCAACCGCAGCTCCTCGGGCAGGTGATCGCCGATGGTGGCGAAGCACGACCACACCCGCACACTGTCGGGATCGCGGCCCGCCTGTGCTGCCGAGTCCTTGACCGTCTTGACGCACCGCTGCAGCGTCTCGGGCGTGAAATACGTATGCAGGATGACGTCGTCGAACGCCCGGCCGCCCAGCGCCAAGGTCTTCGGCCCAAAGGCGACGAGCGCCAACCGGATGTCTTCGGTGAAGTCGGGATCCAAGAACAGCACCTGATATTTGCCGATTGGCCCGTCGTGATTGAAGATCACCTCGCCATGCCACAGCCGACGCATGACCTGCGCGAAATCCTCCATCTGCGCGGTGGTCACCGACGGCACGCCGAACGCCGCGTACATCGCGGCGACCCCGCGGCCGATGCCCAACGTGAACCGGCCACCGGACAAGCGGTGCATGGTGGTCGCCCAGGACCCGGTGATCAGCGGGTGCCGAGTGTTGTGATTGGTCGCGGCGGTGGCGATCTGCATGCGGCTGGTCACCGCGCACGCCGCGCCGACCAGCGACGAGGCCTCCTTGACGTTCCAGCGTTCGGAGATGAACGCCGTGCCGAATCCCATCTCCTCGCCGCGACGCGCCTCGTCCATCAATGTCGCGGGCCCGTCCCCGCCTGCGCCGGCCAGAAGGTAGAAGCCCAGTTCATCCAGCACGCGTGATGTCATCATCGGTGTGAAGCCTGGCCGGTGACTGCGCAAAGAAACCGCTCCGATGCCGCCTGCACCCGCCGGGAGAACAGGTGTCCCGCGTGGCTTCCGTCGTGCCAGAACAGCTCTCCGCCCCACCGCTCGTGTAGTGCCAGAGCCGGCTCGCGCATCGCCATCCGGTCGTGCCACGCCCCGACGATGAGTCGCCGATGCGGCGGCGGAGTCGGATCGACGGTCAAGTGGTCGACCGCTGACGCCAATCGTGCAACCGTCTGGGACGCAAGCAGCTCGCTGACGTCGCGTGCCGACGGTCCCCACCGCCCGAGGTGATTGGCGATCATCGCGTTGAGCCCGAAGATCGGCGTATAGACCGCCACCGCGTCGACGGTCTCGAGATGCGACACCAGCGCCGCGACCGGACTGCCCATGGACACTCCGGATACGGCGATCGCGGTCGACTGTGGTCGCAGCCATCGCACGAGGGCGCGAACCTCCGAGACGACGCGCATCATGCTCGCGACATTGTTCAGAGGGTCCATGTTCGGATACGGCGGCCACGCGGTGCGCCGCACGCCGTGCCCCGGCTGGACGGGCAGGGCGATGTTGAAGCCAAGTTCGCTCTGTAGGCGCCGAGCACGGGAGAACAGCAGGTCGAGCGGTTGCCCCTGGCCTGCCCCGTGCACCCACACCAGCCAGGGCCGGTGTTCGTCTCCGTGGCGGCACAGATGAACCGCGGCGGTGGCCGGACCCCCGAGTCCTTCGGCGGCAAGTGAGGCCGGCAGTCGCGGATCGTGCTCGAACATCATCTGTTCGTATGACAGCCGGCCGATGCGGCGGCGGCGAACTGTCGTCACTCGCAATGGTTCTGGCTCGATGTTGGCTCGCGCCACCGCAAGCGACGACAACTCCTCCGCGGCGGACGCACAGGAGTCAACCGAGCGTTCCAGTTGCGGAGGCGGAGCGGTCAGCGTCATACCCGTCAGCGCCAGCTCATCGAACACGACCTCAGCCATGACACGAATATCGATGGGCTGCGGGTTCCAGTCCTCCGATCTGAGCGCGGCGTGCGCCCGCGGAAGCACACCCGCGAAATCCCGGCCGATCCGCCATGCGCGCTCCGACGGTTTCATGCGAGCTTGAAGCCCGGGTAGCCGGCGCTGGCGATCTCGGCGCAGCGGCGGCGGTACTCCGGAATCCCGGCCGTGTAACCCATGTACATCCGCTTCTTGCCCGGCACGTTGCCGCCGTTGTACCAGGAATTGCACGTCGGGTGGACGAGCACGGTAGGTGCGACGAGCGACGTGGTGTGCTCGATCCACTCGCGCTGCGCCTCGGGGAGCGCTTCGATCGTGCGGTAGTCGTGCTCGCGCAGAAATGCGATGCAGTCGCCGATCCATTCCACATGCTGTTCGAGTGCGGCCACGAAGTTGGTTGCCGCTGACGGGCTTCCGGGCGCCTGGACAATGAACAGGTTGGGGAAGCCGGCGACTGCCAACCCGAGGTAGGAGAACGGCCCTTCGCCGGCCCAGAAGTCCCGCAGTGACATGTCGTTGCGGCCCCGGATGTCGATGCGGGTGAGCGCACCCGTCATCGCATCGAATCCGGTGGCATAGATGATCACATCGAGCTCGTAGGATTCATGCTCGGTTTGGATGCCTTTCGCCGTGACCTCACTCAGCGGGTTCTTGCGCAAGTCGACCAGCGTCACGTTGTCGCGGTTGAAGGTCTGGTAGTACCCCTGGTCGATGATCGGGCGCTTGCATCCGAAGGGGTGGCTCGGCGTCAGCGCCGCGGCCGTCTCCGGATCCTTCACGATCCGGGCGACGGCCTCGCCGTACAGCTTCGCCGCGATCTGATTGGCTTCGATGTCGAAGAACACGTCGCCCCAGTTGAGCGCCCCTATGACGCCTTTCTCGTCGATGGCGCGCAACTGCTCCTCCCGCGACGCCGTCTTCAACGGCGGCTTCTTGATCATCTCGAGCATCACCGAGAAGGCGCTCAGCCGCGCCGCCCCCACCGGGTGTTGTCGCTGCGCGGCGCGGATCTCGTGGTAGCGCGCTTTCATTTCGTCGAGCTCACCCGGTTCGAATGCGCGGACCCGCCACGGCAGCGTATAGGCCGGCGACCGCTGAAACACGGTGAGGTGCGCGGCCTGCTGGGCCACGACCGGAATCAGCTGCACACCAGACGATCCGGTGCCGATGACGCCGACGCGGCTACCGCTCAGGTCGAGGTCCTCCTGCGGCCAGCGGCTGGTGTAGAGCGACGTTCCCGCGAAGGTGTCCATGCCGGCGATCGCGGGCTCGAGGGGTACCGACAGAATGCCGGACGCCGCCACCACGAACGGGGCGATGAAGGTCTCCCCGTCGGTCTGCAGGATCCAATGGGCGGCATCCTCGTCGAAGCGCATCGCGACGACCCTGGTGTTGAAGGAGATGTCGCGGCGCAGGTCGAGCCGGTCGGCGACGAAGTTCAGATACCCCTCGATCTCCGCCTGAGCCGGCATCGTCTCGGTCCACACCCACTCCTGCTGGATCTCGTCGGAGAAGCTGTAGGAGTACTCGATGCTCTCGATGTCGCACCGTGCACCGGGATACCGGTTGAACAGCCATGTCCCACCGACATTCTCGGCCGTCTCCAGCACCCGGGTCCGCACACCGAGTTCCCGCAGGCGATGCAGCGCGTAGAGGCCGGAGAACCCGGCACCGATGACGATCGCATCGAATCGATTCGTCACGCGTCCTCCTTGACGGCGAATAGGCCACCATCGGTGGGTCACTGCCGAAAACTATACTGTAATCTCGTCAATTAGCTTTTGGGCAGTTTGAGGAGGCGACGGCCGTGAAGATGCCCGCGTCGGTATGAGAATCGACCTCGCCGACCTCGCCGCGCCTGGGCACACCGCGATCGTCACCCAGGAATGCCAGGGTGCGGTCGTCGGGCCGGACGCCGCCCTGGCGGTCCTGGCCAAGGAGGCCAGGCGGGAGGCGCTGCCCAACATCGAACGGCTGCTGCCCGCCGCGAGGGACGCCGGAGTGAAGATCGTGCACTGCCTTGTGCAACGACGACCCGACGGGCTCGGGGCCAACCACAACGCGAAGATCTTCGCGATCGGCGACGATGTCGCCATCACGGCGGGCACCCCGGGCGCCGAACTGTTGCCCGAACTCGGCCCGGCGGCTTCGGATCTCGTGCTGCGCAGATGGCACGGCGTCGGGCCGATGGGCGGCACCGATCTCGACTCGATGCTGCGCAACCTCGGCGTTTCGACTATCGTCGCCGTCGGTGTCTCGGTCAACGTGGCGATCACCAACCTCGTCATGGACGCCGTCAACAAGGCATACCGCGTCGTCCTGCCGCGAGACGCGGTCGCGGGCATCCACGCCGATTACGCCACCGCGCTCATCGATAACACGCTGGCGCTGCTTGCGACGGTCACCACCACCGACGCGCTTATCGACGTGTGGAAGCGGTTGTGACCGTTTCGGCGGCGGGCCGGGCAAACGGCCGCAGCCATCGGCGAAGCACTGGTCTCTCGTGGTCGGATAGATTCGATTGACGGGCGGAAGGCCTTCGTCAGCGCGACGATGACAGACTCTGACGGCAACGTTCTGAGTGAAGCCACCGGCCATGAGAGGCATGATGTCCGACTCCGCTATGCAATTCACTGTCCCGGCCGCGGCCGACGCTGTCGTTGAGGTGATCGGCGATCGGGAACTGGTCATCCAGGGCGACCGCCGCTACACCTACGCGCAGATCGTCGAGCGCGCCACCCGGCTCGCCGCATATCTGCACACCCGCGGGCTGGGCTGCCACACGGAGCGGTCAGAGCTCGCGGGCCACGAGGTGGGCCAGGACCTGCTGGGCATCTACGCCTACAACGGCCCCGAGTACGTCGAGGCGATGATCGGCGCCTGGCGCGCGCGTGTCGCGCCGTTCAACGTCAATTACCGGTACGTCAAGAACGAGCTGCAATATCTGCTCGCGGATGCCGGCGCCACCGCGGTGATCTACCACGCGACGTTCGCGCCGCGGGTCGCCGACGTGCTTCCCGACCTTCCGCGGTTGCGTGTGCTCATTCAGATCGCGGACGACTCCGGCAACGACCTGGTCCACGGCGCCATCGACTACGAGTCGATCGTCTCGTCGGGCCCGACGGACCCACCGCCGGTGGAGCCGTCACCCGACGACCTGTACGTGCTGTACACCGGCGGCACGACGGGCATGCCGAAGGGTGTGCTGTGGCGCCAGCACGACATCTTCATGACGTCGTTCGGCGGCAGAAACATGTACACCGGCGAGGTCGCGGACTCCTACGGCGCGATCGCCAAGCGCGTTGCGGAGGGCCCGGGCACCAGGCTGATGACCCTCCCGCCGCTGATGCACGGTGCCGCCCAGTGGAGCGTGATGACGGCGCTTACCACCGGACAGACGGTGGTTTTCTCGTCCACACCAAGCCGATTCGATCCCGACGAGGTCGTGCGGACGATCGAGCGGGAGAAGGTGCTGACCGTGCAGGTGGTCGGCGATGCGATGGCGCGGCCGCTTGCCGACGCCATCGGACGTGGTTCGGCCGACGTGTCGTCGCTGGCGGTGGTGGCCAACGGAGGAGCCCTGCTGACCCCCACCGGCAAACAGCGCCTGATCGACGTCAAGCCCGGCCTGACGGTCGTGGACGGCGTCGGATCGTCGGAAACCGGTATCCAGATGAGTCACATGTCCACCCCGGGAGCGGTGTCGACGGGCAAGTTCAGTGCCGGTCCAGACACCGCCGTCGCCGCCGAAGACCTCGGCTCGATCCTGAAAGCCGGTCACGACGGCATGGGCTGGCTGGCGCAGCGCGGTTATGTCCCCCTCGGCTACAAGGGCGATGCGGCCAAGACGGCCGAGACATTCCCGGTCATCGACGGCGTGCGGTACTCGATCCCGGGCGACCGCGCCCGGCACCTCGCGGACGGCTCGATCGAACTGCTTGGCCGCGACTCGGTGATGATCAACTCCGGCGGGGAGAAGATCTTCGTCGAGGAGGTCGAGACGGCGATCGCGTCGCATCCCGCGGTGGCCGACGTCGTGGTCTCCGGCCGGCCCAGCGAGCGGTGGGGGCAGGAGGTCGTTGCCATCGTGGCGCTCGCCGACGGCGCCAGCGCCGCCGCGCAGGAACTGATCGACCACGCCGCGGGGTCCCTCGCGAGGTACAAGCTGCCCAAGGCGATCGTGTTCCGGCCGGTGATCGAGCGCAGCCCGGCGGGTAAGGCCGACTACCGGTGGGCGCGCGAACAGGCGATCAGCGGCGACGCTTGAGCCGGCAGCGCGTGCTGCGACAGCTCTAATCATCCGCACCGGGACTCAGCCCGATACTGTAAGATTTACAGTACCCACAGCAGGATGCCTGTCCGTTCGACGATGCTGGAGATCAGCGGTGGAAAGCCGAGTGCAGGACGGCACGGACGACGAATCGTTCGACCTCCTTCGTGACCCGTATCCGCTCTTTGCGCAGAGGCGTCGCGAAGCCGGTGTCTTCAAGGGCAGCGTCATGGACTGGTCCAACACGCCAGAGTCCATGACGCCCGAGCAGCTGTACGCCGCTGTGTCTTTCGAGGCGGTCAACCGGGTCTTCCGTGACGGCAAGGTGTTCAACTCGCACATCTATGACTCCACCATCGGCCTCTTCATCGGCCCGACCATCCTGGCGATGGAGGGCAAGAAGCACTGGGAACACCGCAATCTCGTCTCCGCGGCGTTCAAGTCGAAGTCATTGCAGCGATGGGAACCGCAGATCGTGCGGCCCGTCGTCAATACGCTGATCGACGAATTCATCGACGCAGGAGAGGCCGATCTGGTCCGGGACTTCACGCTGGAGTTTCCCACCCGGGTGATCTCGAAGCTTCTGGGTCTGCCCGAAGAGGATCTGCCGTGGTTCCGCAAGCGTGCGGTCGAATTGATCAGCTACACCGTCAAGTACAAGCGGGCCTTCGAGGCGTCGGCCGCGCTGAAGGAC
Organism: Mycobacterium sp.; assembly: GCA_036263935.1. Taxonomy (GTDB): domain Bacteria; phylum Actinomycetota; class Actinomycetes; order Mycobacteriales; family Mycobacteriaceae; genus Mycobacterium. Next base: position 29,793 of record DATARY010000051.1, on the reverse strand, counting down.
TACTTCCTCGAGCAGATCGACAAGCGCAGATCGAAGCCGACCGACGACATCATCGGCGATCTGGTCACCGCCGAAATCGACGGTGAAAAGCTCAGCGACGAAGCGATCTTCTCGTTCCTGCGGCTGCTGCTGCCCGCCGGGCTGGAAACCACCTACCGCTCATCGGGGAACCTGCTGCTCCTGTTGCTTAACCATCCCGAACAGTTCCACGCGGTCCAGTCCGATCACGATCTCATCGCGCCCGCGATCGAGGAGGGGTTGCGGTTTGAGACACCGCTGACCACCGTACAGCGGTACGCCGCCGAGAAGACCGAACTCGAGGGTGTGGCCATGCCCGAGGGCACTGTGATCGACGTGTGCATCGGCTCGGCGAACCGCGACGAACGCCGCTGGCAACGCTCCGAGGAGTTCGACATCTTCCGGAAACGGGTGCCGCACATCTCATTTGCCGCCGGCGAGCACACCTGCCTTGGCCTTCATCTGGCGCGGATGGAAACCCGCGTGGCCCTCGAGGGGCTGCTAAACCGGCTGACGAACATCCAACTGGTGACCGACGACGGCCCGCACATCGCAGGTCATCCCTTCCGCTCCCCGACGGCGATCCCGGTGACGTTCAACGCCGCGGCGTAAGTCCTTGGGGCTCAGCTGTCCTGGCGGGGCACACGGCAGCCAATGGTCTTGGTCTCCAGGTATTGCTGAAAGCCTTCGATTCCGCACTGGCGGCCGATTCCGCTGTTCTTGTACCCGCCGAACGGTGCATCGGCGCCGTAGAACATCCCGCCGTTCACCCCGAACGAGCCCGTACGGATGCGCCGCGCGATGTTCATGCCACGCTCCGTCGACCTCGACATGACAGCGCCCGCGAGCCCGTACGCGCTGTCATTGGCGATGCGCACCGCCTGGTCATCGTCGTCGAACGGCATCACGATGAGCACAGGGCCGAACACCTCCTCGCGCGCGATCGCCGATCTGTTGTCGAGGCCGACGATCACGGTGGGCGCAACGAAGTGACCGCCGATCAAGTGTTCTGGCAGGTTCTCGGCCTCGCCGCCACCGGTGGTGATCTCGGCGCCGTCACGGCGCGCCCGCTCGATCGCGCTGAGCACCCGGTCCTTTTGCGCCGCGCTGATCACCGGTCCGACAATGGTTTCCGAGCGCACCGGATCACCAACCGGCACGGCCTGATACGCCGCCGTGATGTTGGAGACGGCGTCGTCGTACAGCGATCGGTGGACCAGCATTCGGGTGGTGGCCGCACACGCCTGTCCGGCGTGAACGCAGACCCCCACCGCAGCCCCGACGATCGCGGCGGGGTTCGCGTCGTCGAGCACGATGGACACCGACTTGCCGCCGAGCTCGAGGAACATCCGCTTCATGGTTTCGGCGCCCTTGCGCATCAGCAGCTTGCCGACGGCCGTTGACCCGGTGAACGAGACCATGTCGACCCGGGGATCGGTACCGAGCATCCCGGCGACGTCGTTGGACGGTGTGGCGACGACGTTGATCACCCCGGCAGGGATATTGGTGCGCTCGGCGATCAGCCGGCCCAGCCGGGTGGCATTCCACGGTGTGTTCGGATCGGGCTTGAGCACCACGGTGTTGCCTGCCGCAAGTGCGGGTCCCAGTTTGTTGAGAATGACCTCGATCGGAAAGTTGGACGGGGTGATGGCAGCGACGACGCCGACCGGTTCCTTGACAACGGTTCGCACATTGCGCTCGCCGAAGAGGCCGCCGCCGTCGAGAGTGCGTTCCCATTCGAAGTCATCGATCAGCCTTGCGGGATAGCGCAGCGACCCGGCGAGCGGCCAGTCCAGTTGCGCGGACCGCGTTGTCATCGCGGGGCAGCCGACCTCGGCGATCAGCTCCTCGCGCAGATCTTCTTTCTCGGCCTCGAGCGCCGCCTGAAGCTGCTCCAGACAGCGCTTGCGCATGGCGCGGTTCGTCGACCAGTCGGCCTCGTCGAATGCGCGACGCGCCGCCGCAATCGCGCGGTCCATGTCTTCACGCCCGGCGGCCGCGGTGCCGCCCAGCACACGCCCGGTGGCGGGGCTGACGTTGTCGAACTCGGCGCCGTCGAACTCGGCGCCCGAAGCCACGCCGACGAGGTCGCCGTCGATGAGCATCCGGGCCTCGGCGCGCTCAGCCGCGCGCCTGCCCAGGTCTACGCTGGTCTCGGCCCGTTCGTCGACGACGTCGCTCACTTGGCCTCCTCGGACGCGACCGCCTGCTCGAACTCGGACGATCAACTGTAAACGTTACAGTAGTATATTTCAATGATGGCCACCGGTGTCAGGAGAGGGCTCACTTGATCAAGGTGATGGAGGGCGTTCGAGTCCTCGAAGTCGCACAGTTCACGTTCGTCCCCGCGGCCGGAGCCATCCTCGCCGACTGGGGCGCAGACGTCATCAAGGTCGAACATCCCGTGCGCGGCGACACCCAGCGCGGCTTCATCAACATGGGCGGTCTTCGCCTCGATCCGGACCGGCACCCGTTGATCGAGCATCCCAATCGGGGTAAGCGCAGCGTCGGCATCGACGTATCGACGCCCGGTGGACAGGACGTCCTGTATGAGATCGCCAAGACCGCCGACGTCTTCCTGACCAACTACATGCCCGCGGTGCGCCGGAAGAACAAGTTCGACGTCGAGCACGTCCGCGCGGTGAACCCGAAGATCATCTACGCGCGCGGCAGTGCGTACGGCGACAAGGGGCCGGAGCGCGACGTCGGCGGGTTCGACGGCACCGCGTTCTGGACGCGCAGCGGGGTAGGCCATGCGCTGACACCCGAGGAGCTCGGCGGTGCGCTGTCGCAAGGCATTCCGGCGTTCGGGGACTCCATCGGCGGGATGAACATTGCGGGTGGGATATCTGCCGCACTGTTTCATCGGGAGCGCACCGGCGAACCAACCGAGATCGACGTATCGCTTCTGAGCACGGCCTGGTGGGCGGGGGGTGCGAGCGTCACCCAGGGCATGGAGACCGGCGAGACGATGCGTTCGTCCATGCCGGGATCGGTGGGCCCGACGGTGAACCCCTTCATGGGTAACTACCTGGCCTCGGACGGCGGCACGATCAACCTGTGCATCGTGAGCCCGACCGGCTATATCCGCGATGCGTTCGAGCATCTCGGTCTTCCCGAGCTGGCCGACGATCCGCGGTTTTCCGACGTGCTCCCGCTCATTGAGAATGCCGAGACGGCAGTCAAACTCATCACGGAGTCGATCCGCAGCAAGCCGTTCGAGTACTGGCGTCAGCATCTGAAAACAATGAAGGGTCAGTGGGCGCCGTTCCAGAGCTTCATCGACCTCACCACCGACGAACAGGCGGTCGCCAACGACATGATCGTCGAGGTCGAGGCCGGCGACGGCGGACCGCCTTTCAAGGTTGTCCGCGGGCCCGTCCAGTTCAACCACGAACCGCTGGAGACCACACGCGCCCCGCGGGCGTCCGAGCACACCGAGATCGTGCTGATGGAGCTGGGTCTGGACTGGGATCGGATCGCCGAACTCAAGGAGTCCGGCGCCATTGCCTAGCGGTTGCCCGCGCGGATGGCGGCGATGAGGCCACCATCGACAAGCAGATCGGTTCCTGTGATGAATGACGCGTCGGGGCCGAGCAGAAACGCGCTGGCGGCCGCGATGTCGTCGGGTGTGCCCAGCCGACCCGCCGCGGATGCTTCGATCATCGACCTCATCCCGTCGCCCGTCGGAGAGGCCAATTCGTGGTGACCCATCGTCGTTGAGATGATGCCGGGGCTGATGGAATTGATACGGGCACCACGCCGACCCCAGGCCGCGCTGGCGGCGTGAATTCGAATGTGGTTGGCTTGCTTGGCGATACCGTATGCCAGGCCTGGGTTGCTGATATTGTCGGGGCTCACGAAAGGCAGCTGCAGCAAGTCCTTCGCGGCGGTGTGCGCCAGTGCATGTTGCTGCTCGGGAGTCAGCGGCGGGAACATGTGCCCCGCCACGCTGGCGATCACCACGCCGGCGCCCGCCTCGGCGACCACCGTCGCGAACTCGTCGAGCACTAGGGCCACACCCAGAAGGTCGACCGCCAGAATCGCGGCGGCGTCGGCCTGCGACGGCGACAATCCGGCGGTGTGGGCGATCTGTGTCACCGGCCCGAGCGCCGCCGCGCACTGGGCCAGCGCACCGACCGACCCGGCCGACGCGACGTCGACCTTGCTGAGCTCCACATGGTGACCGTCTGCTGTTAGAGCGTCGGCCGCGGACTGAAGCGTCCGCTCGTTGAAGTCGGCCAGCAGCACCGTTTTGCCCGAACCAATGCGGCGGGCGATGGCCTGGCCCATGCCCCCGACCCCGATCACCACCAGCACTTCGCGACCCACCGCGACCTCCTTATTCGAGACATAGGCTGAGGGTAATACTGTAGTCTTTACAGTTGGATCCGAACACCACGTTCGCTCCGGTCAGGAGGACGTCGATGTGATCCAACTGCAGGACACCGACGCCGGTGCGGAGATCATGCACATGGCCGAGTGCGGGTTCTGCGCCGACGGCGATCAGGAGAAGCTGCTCGCCGACGGTGCCACCGAGATCCACGGCGCGATGCCCGTCAACACCGACGGCGGGCTGATCGCCAACGGTGAGCCGATCGGTGCGTCCGGACTGCGCCAGATCCATGAGCTGGTCCGGCAGCTCCGCGGCGAGGCAGGCGACCGCCAGGTGCCCGGCGAGCCGAAGGTCGGGTTCGCACAGCTGTATGGCGCACCGGGTACCGCAGCAGCCACGATCTTGTCGCTGTGACGACGAGGCTAGGAAGCCGCCTTTTTCGGTGGTCAATAGTTGGGCTTTCCCAGGCCCAGCACGTACTGCGCGATCATGTTCCTGAACACCTCGAGGGTGCCGCCGTAGATACCGACTAGCGGCGCGAACCGGTACACGTACTCAGCGGCGCCGTCGTCGGCTGCACCGTCGGTTCCGATCGGCAGCGACGACGCCGTACCGAGAATGTCCATCAGGTCCGGCGAGATGTCACGCATCGTCTGCGCGAGAGCAACCCGGCCGAAAATGCTCGGGGCGCTCAGCGAGGCTTCCATGCGAGCCACGCTGCGGCCCAGGCGATATGCCACAGACCCGTCGTCGATCAGCCGGCGACCGTTGGGGTCCTTCTCGGCGACCTTCGCGGCGGCCTTGTCGACGGCGTCGGCCATGAACCCGGCCTGGTGCATCATGATCGACACGTCCTGGAGTCCGTCGGGAGCAGCGGCGACGTCGCCGTGCTCGACGTTGAGTGGTTCCCGCACCACCGTCCAGCCGTCGTTGACCCCGCCCAGCCGGTACTTGTCGTCGACACGGACGTCGCTGTAATAGACGATGTTTGTCCTGTCACCGTCGACGGTGCGGATACCCTGGATCTGGATGCCGGGCGAGTCGAGCGGCACCAGAAACATGGTCAGGCTCTTGTGCTTTGGCGCACCGGGGTCGGTGTTGGTGATCAAAAAGACGTACTGGGAATTGTGCGCGCCAGTGGTGAACATCTTAGAGCCGTTGATCACCCAGCTGTCACCGTCGCGTTCCGCGCGGGTCTTACAGGTGGCGACGTCGGAGCCGCCCTCCGGCTCGGTATAGCCCAGGCAGAGCCGCACATGCCCACTGAACACACCGGGCATCACTTCGGCTTTCAGTTCGGGTGAGCCGAACTTCTCCACCGACCTCGCGATCATGGCGGTGGTGCCCGAGGTCACCCACGGCACTTGCGCCCGCCGTTTCTCGAGTTCCCAGATCCGTCGCCGGACACGATTGAACCCGCCCTCGGATTCCGGCTTCCAGTCACGCGCGAGGTAGCCCGCGGCGCCCAGCGCCAGGTGCACGCCCTCATCGAAGTTGTCGCCGGTCTCGCGATCACGGCGCAGAACGTCCTCGGTGACGTGCGTGCCCAGGAAGTCGCGTGTCTCGTCGAGGAAAGCCTGATCATCGTCGCACAGCTGAACCGGTGAGAAATCCATTGTGTCCCTTACCTGCCTTCCCGAGCGGCAACGATCTCGGCGACGTACTTTGCGCTCGCGCCGGGGTCGCCGCCGGCCAGCGCCCATCCGCGGGCGCGGACCAGGTACGCCGTCGCCGCCGCCTCCGCGGAGACACCCAGACCGCCCTGGACATGCACACACATCGTCGCGGCCTTCGATGCCTCTTCGGCCATGAACACGAAAGCGGACGGCGCCAACTCGCGCCGCTCGTCGGGCTCATTGTCGAGGAACCAGGCCGCCCGGCGTGCCAGATTGCGGCCACCCTGCACGGTGATCGCGATGTTGGCCAGTGGATGCGAGATGCCCTGCAGGGTGGAAATCGGCACACCCAGCGTGTAACGCGATTTGGCGAACTCCGCGGCGATCGTCATCGTCTCCTCGACCAGACCCACCAACGCCGCCGCGCTCAACACCCGCCACTCGTCCAGCGCCCGTTGATATTCCGCCAGCGCCTCAGGGCCACTGGCCAACACGGTGCGGCCGTCGGCCGACGCGGGGTCGACCCACGCCATCGGGAGCCGGCCGATGTTGTCGACCTTGACCGGGCGGGTGTCGAACGTCAGCCCGACAACGTCGGCACCGTCGCGCACCACGATCTGGTCGGCGATCGACCCCGTCGGGATCAGCCGCACGCCGGTGACGCTGTCGTGCTGCGGATCAAACGCCGCCAGGTGCTTTCCGCTGACAACATCGTCGTCGAGCGTCCCCAACCGGGCCAACAGGCGAGCGGCGCAGACGTGGTCGATCCACGGCACCGGCGCGAGCGCACGGCCGATCTCCTCGGCCACCAGCGTCAGGTCGACCAGCGTCGCCCCATCCCCGCCAACGGATTCCGGCAGCGCCATTGTCGTGGCACCCATGGCGCACAAACGTTCCCACAGGCTCTTGTCGAACCCCGACTCCTCCGCCGCCCGGACCGTCTCGATCGAACAGTGCGTCTTGAAGAACTCCCGGTACGCGGCCTGCACCGCCTCGTGGTCCTCGGAGAGGCTGTAGTCCAGCCTGCGCAGTTCGTAACGGTCCATCGTCAGTGCTCCTTCCGCGACCCGAAGAAGAATTCGTGCCCGTTGTTGTAGAGGTAGTTCTCGAGCACATCGGCCGGCAGAGCCAGGGCCAGGGCCTCGGGAACGACGCGGCGCATCCTCAACACCGGCCAGTCCGACGCGAAGATCACCTTGTCGGGCCCGCGGGTGCGCATGTAATGCAGGAGGCTGTCCGGTAGCCGCTTGGGCGACCAGGCCGACGTCATGATGCGCAGGTTCTTGTACTTGATCAGCATCCGGATCGCGATGTCCCACCACGGATCGGCGCCATGGATCATGCAGAGCTTGAGTTCGGGGAACCGCACGCACACTCGGTCGAGGTGGATCGGGTTCTGTACCTCTCCGGGAATCGGTGGTCCCGGCAGGCCGGTGTTGATGCACAGCGGCAGTTCGAGTTCCGCGCATTTGGTGTACAGCGGGTAGTAGACGGCGTCGCTGGGCGGGTACTGGCCGTCACCCCAGAAGCTGGGCCCCACAGCGGTGTACGCCACCGGCAGGTCCTTGACGGTCGCGGCCAGCTCACGAAGCGCCGGCATGGGCCGCAGCAGGTTGACGCCACCCATCGCCAGCGCGAACCGATCCGGCTTCGCCTCGACGAACTTGCGTGCGGTGGTGGACGGCTTAACGAGGCTGTCCATCAGGATGGCCTTGCGAACACCCTGCTCGTCCATCTCGTCGAGCAACTCGCCCAGGTCGACAGGGGCGAACATCGACTCCGGGCCCTTGAAGTAGTCGTCGCGCACCTTAAGCATCCACGTCGGCTGCTGCTCGGATTCGCCGAAGTGCACGTTGACGAGGCAATCGATGGCCTTTGCGGTCACGTCAACGACTCCTGTTGTGCCGCAGCGCTTTTCGCCCACCGATAATCGGCCTTTCCGTTGCCAAGGCGACGGACGTGCTCGACGACGATGAATTCCTTGGGCGCCTTGAATCGCGCCAACTGGGCTGTGCAGTGCTGGTGGAGCGGTTCGCTGCCGGCCTGGATGCCGTCGCGGAGCGCGACCAACGCCACGAGTTCTTCGCCCCAGCGTTCGCTTGGCCGCCCCACCACCAGCGCGTCGGCAACAGCGGGGTGCGCTCGCAGCACCTCCTCCACCTCCTCGACGAACACCTTCTCGCCGCCGGTGTTCACGACCAGGGAGTCGCGGCCGAACAATCGCATCGTGCCGTCTGCGTCGACACTGCCACGGTCTCCTGAAATCACGACCTTTTGGCCCCCGACCTCCGGGAAGGTCTTGCGGGTGGCGTCTGGATCGTTGAGATATCCGAGCGGGATCCGGCCGGCTCTGGCCACCCAACCGATCTCGTTCTCCCCGGGTTGCAGGAACCGGGTGTAGTCCTCGGAGAGGACCAAACCTCCTTCCCTGAACACGAACGTGTCGGTGTGCGCACCGTACTGGCTGTTGCCGAACCCCATGTTCCCGGTCTCCGACGAGCCGTACCCGTTGATGAGCGTGATCTGCGGCAGGGATGCCAGCAGTGCCCGTTGGTATTTCGGATTCGTCGCCGCCCCGCCCGTGCCGATGGCGTACAGCGACGACAGGTCATATGAGCCCCGTTGCAGTTCGTCGACCAGCGGTGCGGCGTAGGCGTCGCCGACAAACGTCATCATGCCGACCTTCTCGCGTTCCGCGGTTTCCCACACCAGTCTCGGGTCGAGCCTGTTGCCGGTGTCGTAGAGAATCACGGGCAGGCCGTTCATGATCGCCGCGAACGCGGTCCACAGTCCGGCAGCGTGCATCAACGGCGATACCGCGAACCAGGGCTGGCCACCCGGGCGTACCTTGTCCTGGATCTCGTCGACGGACGCGTGCGCGGCCCCGTTCATCGACACCACGTACATGTCGCACTGCCGCCACAGCACACCCTTTGGCCGGCCCGTGGTCCCCCCCGTGCAGACCATGATCAGGTCCTCGGGCGACGGCGACACGTTCTGGTCGATATCCCCCTGTGCCACCGCGTCATCCAGCGACATCGCGCCGGGAAGCTCGGGCGCGGTGCTACCGTCGTCGACCGACAGCAACAGCTCGGCGCTCTCGGGGGGCAGCACGTCGGCGAACTTGGCGCCCAGTGACCGGTGGTAGATGACCGCCCGCGGATCCACGTAATCCAGCAGCTCGCCGACCTCGCGAGGCGAGTAGTGGTAGTTGATGTTCACCGGGACGGTTCGTGCCTTGAGACAACCGACGACCATCTGGGGATATTGGTCGTTGTGCATGATCAGCGCGACGCGATCCTGCCCGCATTCCCAACGCTCGAGAGTGTCTCGCTCGCGATGGACCCCAAATCCCCTGCCGGCGAGGAAGTTCGCGAGCCGTCGGGTGCGGTCCGATGACTCGCCGAAGGTGCTGCGGCGTTTTCCGCATACGGTCATCGTGCGATCGGGGACGACTTGGGCGATCGCGTCGAGAACCGCGCCAATGGTCCATTCGCTCACGGGCGGCCTCGCACCGTCACGCCGCCGACTCCACTTTGACGCCAAGGAGATCCAAAGCGTTGTCGCGCATGATCTTGCGGATGTCGGACTCACCGAATGCGGTGAGCTCTTCTGTGAACGCTACCGGCGACTCGAGGCCTTCTCCGTGCGGCCAGTCCGAGCCGAACAGGATCTTGTCGACGCCGATGACGTTCGCTAGTTCGGCCAAATCGTCTTCGTAGTACGGGGCGATCCAGACATTGTTCTTGAGCTGCTCGACCGGATCCTCGGGAAAGCACTTCGGCGCCGTGTTGGCCGCCTTCTTGAGCCGCTTGATCAGCCGGTGCACGAAGTAGGACCCGTTCTCGATGCTGACCACCTTCAGCTTGGGATGCCGCGTGAACACTTGATGCACGATCATCGACGCCATCGTGTCGTGGATGGCGCGGTCGTCGAGCAGCACCTGATCCAGCGGATCCTTCGCGCCGAACCCCTCGAACGTCGACTTGCCGCCCCACAGCGCAGCGATGGCCAGATAGCCGCTGTCGCTCAGGTGGAATCCCACCGGCACACCGGCCTCGGCCAGGTGCGCCCACACCGGATCATGGGCGGGATCGCCCAACGACCGGGGCTTGACCACACCGGGCACCGGCGCCGGGCGCACCAGGACGAGCTTTGCGCCGCGCGCCAACACGAACTCGACCTCTTCGACGGCCTTGGCCGGGTCGGCGAGCGAGATGATCGGCGCCGCGATGATCCGATGGTCCGGCCGGTCAAATCCCCAGTCCTCGTCCAGCCAGAGGTTGAACGCGTGGACCGAGGCCATGGTCGCCTCGATGTCGTGCTTGAGCGCTTCCTCGACGCCGCATGCGAAGGTCGGCAACATGAACACGGTCTCGATGCCCTGGGTGTCCATCACTGTGATGCGGGCGTCGCGGTTCTGATACTCGGGGTGCTCCGCCAGCCTCTCCACCTTCATCAGCGACGCCGGGTCGACACCCTCCGGAATCTCGCCCCGGAACAATAGATCCAGACACCCCGGCACGATGATGGGGTCGAAGGTCGGGTTCGGGATGAAATGGTTGACCCGGTCCCCGATGACGGCCAGGGTGCGCTTCCCGTCGGCGACCATCTGGACGCCCCGGCGCTTGAACTTCTTGTCGAGGTGACGGGTCAGCGCGTCGAGCGGCTCGTAGTAGTGGTTGTCGACGTCAATTGCCCGGTAGTCCAGAGTCATACCTGCTATCCCTTCAACGGCGGAAAGTTGGGCGGGCGTTTCTCGAAGAAGCTGGTGATGCCCTCGACGAAGTCGGGCCGGCCCATCGACTCGCGCATAAGCTTCTCCGCGACGGCGCTCGCCTCGAACAAATCCCTCATGGTGTCTGCGTACACCTGCTGCTTGATCACCGCCACAGAACTCGGCGCGCAGTTCGCGGCGATGTCCTCGGCGTAGGCGATGGCCCGCGGCACCGATGCCCGCACAGGCGCCGTTGATGGCCGCGATGATGGGTTTGCCGTTCATCCGCTCGGGTCGATTGAGGCGGTCTTCGACGCTCACCGGGCGACCTCCTCCAGTGTGGCTTCGAGCTCGATGTATATGCTTACTGTACACCTATCGGTAGCACCTTCTGCAATGCTGTGCGCCCTACGGCTGGACCAAACCGAAGCGCCGATACGCGGCGTGAATCTGGGCCCGACCGTCCTCGGGCAGCTCCGCCTGCGGGGGCCGCGAGTGGGGATAGTCGCCCATCGGCAGACCAAGCAACGACGCCGCGTACTTGCACGCGCCACCCCAGTGCGTGAAGTAGTCGGGCCGCCCGGGATAGCAGGTGAACCACGAGCGCATGTCGACAACGAATTGGTCGAGCCCCGACTTCTCGGCGAAGTCCATCGCCTCGACCAGCTTGTCGGTCCAGACCAGGTCCCAGTACTCGGAAAGTATTGGCTGTTGCGGTGTTTCGTATAGATAGCCGACCGTACCCAGTTGTGCGGGCCCGACAATCCCCGCCTGCAGCCAGCCGGCGCGGTAGACCGTGGTATCGCATTCCCAGATCACCAGGTCGGGAGCGAGCTCGTGCAGCAGCCGGCTGCTCGCGGGCCGAAACGCGCCTTCTTTGGTGGCGCACACCGCGGGGATCTCGTCGTAGATCCGCGCACTTTCGGCGGGTGTCAACACGTAGCCCGAGGACGGCGAATTGAACATGCCCAGCGCGATATCGGTGCGGTCGGCGATGTAGCGGAAGAACCGCAGCACACCCTCACCGCCGTGGGCCTCCATCATCGGCGTCTGGATGTAGACGATGTCGGCCCCGGCCTGCTGGGCATGCAGCGTCAATTCCAGGCAGTCCTTGGCCGACAGCGCCGCGGTGCACGCCTGCACAACGACGTCGGGATCGGCGGCGCGTCCTTCCTCAATCGCGGCCTCCAGCAAGCGCTTTCGCTCGTCGATCGTCAACGACCAGAACTCGGCGATGCCGCTGGTGCACCAGAGCATCGGGTGATGCAGGTCGCCGACGCAGTAGCGCACCAACGTTCGGTAAGCGTCCCAGTCGATATCGTCGCCGTCGGCGCCGCAAAACGGTGTGTAGAGGCTGTCACCGATTCCGCGCAACGTGGAACGCGCCCACGAGCGAGCTTGCTTGGCAGTCGCCACAATTCATTCCTTACGTGAAATCACTACCGCCGTCGACGTTGATATTTGCCCCGGTCATGTAGGAATTGCGCCGCGACGCCAGGAACGCGACGACGGGACCGATCTCGTCCGGCAGGCCGGCGCGCGGCAGATGGGCCGGGTGCCCGAAGTGCTTGTCGATGGCGGACATCAGCGCGTACGGGTCACCACCGTCGACGCCGACCGACTCGGCCCAGCCGACCAGCGCCTCCGACGCGATGCTGCCGGGCGAGACGACGTTGACCATGATCTCGTCCTTGGCCAGCAGCAGGGATAGGTTCTTCGAAATGCTTGTCACCATCGCCTTGGCCGCGGTGTAGGCGGGCAATATGACGCTTTGCCGCTGCGTCGAGTGGGCGGAGAAGTTCACGATCCGCGCCCAATCCGCCTGGCGCAGCAGGGGAAGCGCGGAACGGACGCAGTGCACCATGCCCATCACGCCCTCGTCGACGGCCTGCCGCCACTGATCATCGGTGAGATCGTCGAACGTGCCTCGCACGGTCGGCCCGACGGCGTTGACGAGAATGTTGAGTTGACCGTTCCACCGTTCGCCCAGTTGATCGAACACGCCCTGGACCTGTGCGGCGTTCTCGGTGTCGGCGACCAGCCCCAGCGCATCGGGACTTCCCCGCGCCGTGAGGTCTTCAGCGGCGCGGTCGAGCACGGCGCGGGTCCGGCCCACCAACGCCACCCGCGCACCGTCGCCGGCCAGACATCGCGCGCCCGCCAGTCCCATGCCGCGACCGCCACCGACGACGACCGCGGTGGCGTTCTTCAGCCCGAGATCCACTTCACCTTTCACCCATTTTCGCTGGAAAAGCTTACTATAGGTCTTACAGTAGAAGAGTGAAACGGTGGTGGGTCCCATCGATCGGATGGGTCCCGGTAAGGTTGACGGTAACGGTCGAGCGGCGACGCGCATGCGAAGACGCAGTTCAAACGGTAGCCGCCGGTAGATTCGAGTCCACCAACCCCGTGCGCGGGGGCTGCGTGCGCAGCAATGATTCTGATGGAGGTGCCCTCAGTGGCCAAGCAAGCAACCGCTGAGAAGCGTCAGCGACGCGAGCGCGGGTCCATCAATCCCGACGACATCATCAACGGCGCGTTCGAGCTCGCGGAGCAGGTTTCGATCGACAACCTCAGCATGCCGTTGCTGGGCAAGCACCTCGGCGTCGGCGTAACGAGCATCTACTGGTACTTCCGCAAGAAGGACGACCTGCTCAACGCGATGACGGATCGCGCGCTGCGCCAGTACGTCTTCGCGACGCCCTATGTCGAGGCCAAGGATTGGCGCGAAACGTTGCGCAATCACGCGCGCACCATGCGAAAGACGTTCATGGGCAATCCAATTCTGTGCGACCTGATTCTTATTCGGTCCGCGCTCAGCCCGAGGGCGGCTCGCCTCGGCGTACAGGAGGTCGAGAAGGCGATCGCCAGCTTGGTGGAGGCGGGGCTGTCTCCGGAGGACGCGTTCGACACCTATTCCGCGGTGTCTGTCCATGTTCGTGGGTCGGTCGTGCTCCAGCGGCTCCGGGACAAGAACCGCGCGGACGACGGGGGACCGAGCGACATCGAAGAGACGATGACGATCGATCCGGACACCACCCCGCTGCTCGCCCAGGTGAGTGGGAAGGGTCACCACATCGGCGCGGCCGATGAGAACAACTTCGAGTTCGGTCTGGAATGCATCCTCGACCATGCCGGCAGGCTCATCGAGGAGGGCAAAAGGGCGCCCAAGCCCGCGCGGAGGCCCGCCAAGGCCTCCGGCCCCCGCACGCGAAGCAAGGCGCCTGCGCGATAACTTTCGCCCCTGGGAGGGGCAGTGCGGCCACGGCGACGGCGGCCCTGTGCGATCAAAACGCGTCATCGTTTGATGACGCGCTCTGCGTCGAACTAGCGGTCGGACCGGCCAGGACCGGCAGCCACCACCCGTGGCCCCTGCTGCACAAGCAGCACTCGGCCCACCCCCGAACAGACCAGTTAATGGGTTATGCAGCGCCAATCAGCTTGGGGGCTGGTTGTTTCGGCTGGGGGTCAACTCTTAGACCTCGATGACGACCGCGCCGCCCTGCCCGCCGCCGGCACACATCGCGGCGACCCCGATGCCGCCGCCGCGCCGCCGCAGTTCGTAGACGAGCGTCGTCACCATCCGCGCGCCCGATGCCGCAATGGGATGGCCCAGACTGCAACCACTTCCGGAGAAGTTCACCAGCTCCTCGTCGAGGCCGTACTCGCGGCATGCGGCGATCGGCACCGACGCGAACGCTTCGTTGATCTCCCACAGCGCGACGTCGGACGGCTTCAGCCCGGCGCGATCCAGCACCTTGCCGATCACCTTCAGCGCGCCCAGCCCGCAATCGCGCGGCGCGACACCCGCTGCGGCCCAGGCCTTCACGGCCGCCATCTTCGTCAGATTCTCGGCGGCGGCGTACTCGCTATCCACGAGCGCCACCGCAGCAGCGGCATCGTTGGTGCCACTGCTGTTGCCCGCGGTGATCGAGAAGCCCTCGATCTCCGGATGCAGAACCTTCAGCTCGGCCAGCTTCTCAACAGTGGTGTCGCGGCGCGGGTGCTCGTCGACGCTGAAGTCGACCACCGATCCGTCGAAACGCTGGACCTTCAGCGGGATGATCTCGTCGGTGAACTTGCCCTCGTCGATCGCGGCGATGGCGCGCCGGTGTGACCGCGCCGCCCAGGCGTCCATCTCCTCGCGGGTGATGCCGACGGACTGCGCGGTATTCCACCCGACGGTGATCGACATGTCCTTGCCGGGTGCATCCGGCGCCTCCGGATGTGTCGGCGGCATCCACCGCTCCTCGAACTTCAGCTCGGGGCCGGGGATTCGCTGGTTCATCAGCGGCGTCATCGACAGCGACTGCACGCCGCCGGCGACGAGCACGCGCTCCATGCCGGACCCGATCTGGGCTGCCGCATTCCCGATTGCGGTGAGGCTGCCCGCGCAGTGCCGGTTGACCGACTGGCCGGGGATGTCCTCCATGCCGGTCGCCGCGGCCGCATAGCGGGCCAGATCGCCTCCGCCGTAATGCGATTCGGCGAAGATGATGTCGTCGATAGAGCGCGGGTCGATGCCGGAACGACGGACGACCTCCGGGAGAACCGTGGTAATCAGTGTCTCGGGTGGGGTATTGACCAGCGTCCCCTTGAACGAACGGCCGATGGCTGTCCTGGCGGCACCGACGATGACTGGTGTTGGCATGTTCTCAACCTCGGGGTTCGGCAATATCGACGTTACAAAAGTATCAGATATTGTAGCGCTGTCGGGAGGTGGCCTCGGTCACTCCGGCTCGGGCACGTGGAAGTGCTCGTCACGCAGCCGAAACGCCTCCTTGGTGCCGAGCTGCGCCCGGGTCTTGACGAAGTTGAATTCACCCGGCGCGAACTGCAGGTTCGTTCCGAAGGCGTGGAACAGGTAGCCGGCCACTTCCTCACCCTGGTACGCCTGGCTCTGCTCGACGAGGCGGAACGCCTCCTTGGCGATGACGACGCCGTCGGCGGGCATTTTCGCCGCCTTCTCCGCCCAGTATCTGGCGCGCGCGGGCACCGAGGCGGGATCGCACGTGTCGGTGAAGACGCCGAGGTGCTCGATCGCGCCGGCTTCGATGATGTCGCCGGTCAGCAGCAGTCGCCGGGCCAGCACCGGACCCAGCCGGTGGAAGAACATGTGCAGACTGCCCAACGCCGGTCCGAGAAATCGCGTCGCTGGCATGCCGATCTTGGTGTTGCGCCCAATCACGGAGATGTCGGTCATCAACGCCATCTCGAAGCCGCCGCCGAGCGCGTACCCGCTGATCTCCCCGACCGTAACCTTCGGGAAGCCCATCAAGTTGTGGTAGAAGCCGAACGACGTGCGGTCCACCGTCAGACGCCTGCGCTGGCTGGGACGGTCGCCGTACCAGCTGTATGCGTTGTTCATGTCCGCGCCGGTGCTGAACACGCCCTGCGCGCCGCGCAGCAGCACGACGGTGAGGTCGTCGTCTTCGGCCACTCGATCCAGGTGCCGGGCGATGGCCTCGCGCATCGCGGCGTCGTAGGAGTTGTGTTGCGCGGGGTTGTTCAAAGTGATTGTGGCAATCCGCTTCTCGGGATCCACCTCGAAGAGAACGCGATCGTCCGTTGAGGTCGTCATCATCGATCCTTCAGTAGTCGCCGTTATTCGAAATCAGTTTTGCCTCAATGGTTCTGTCCGCGCCGAACGCAAGGGTGTTGCGCCGGGCCACGGCAAGGTGGTCCTGTGCCAGCCGGACCGCGCGCGCCGAATTCCCGTCGCGAATGGCGTCGAGCAATCGCTGATGATCGCGCAGCGCGGCCCGCATGGTCTTGTGTTGCATCGGCTCGCCGTCGTCGCTCCACACCGACGACTCGTGTGCGGACCAGATCAATTCCAACGAGCCGATCAGGAGGATCATCGGCTCGTTTCCGCAGCGGGAGACGATCGCCTCATGGAAGCGGCGGGCGTTCGGAACATATCGCGCCAGGTTGTCGAACTGCTCTGTCTGAAGCTCGATTTCGGCTTCCAGCTGCGGGACAACCTCGGTCATCCGGTCCTCGCGAGCGGCGCACATCCCCGCGCAGATGGGTTCCAGATGCAGCAGCGCGCCGCTGACATCGGCGGGCGTCGCGGCCCGGGCCTGCAGCACCATGCTGATCATGTGCGCGGTCCGCCCCGGCGACGGCAGGTGCACGATTGCTCCGCCGACGTTTCCCCGCCGCACAGAAATCAGTCCGTCGGTCTCCAGAATGTGGATCGCTTCGCGCAGCGCGGGCGGACTCACCCCGAACTCGGAGAACAGGCTCTCCTGGGACGGCAGCACGTCACCTTCCTTGAGCCGCCCGGACAGGATCTCTTCGCGCAGACGGGACGCGACGATCTCCGCCACGCGGGGTTGACGAATGCGCTGCACGACCACTAGGTCACACGCCGCTTGCCGAATTGAACGCCCGTGAGCCGTTCGGGGGATGACGCCACGGTATTGAACTCGCCGATGCAGAGCACCTCGTCGTCGTGGAGCAGCCGCGCCGTCGACCTGACTCGCCCGTCGGACTGCGACCGGACGAGGTCGAAGCGAAGCTCGGTCAGGATCGGTGTCGGCCGGCGGAACGTCACCGTGAGCGACCGAGTCTTACCCGTCAATCTCGCGGCACAACTCTGCTGCTGGGTGACGGAATCGAAGAAAACGGCGAGGAAGCCGCCGTGTACCAGGCCCGGAGGTCCCTCGTACACCACCGGGAACGTGACACGGCCGGAGGCCGTCTCGGCATCGAGATGCTCGAAGGTGTATTCGGGAAAGCAGGGGTTGAACGCGCCGACGTCGGACGAATGGTCCAGGTACACGCGTTGCGATTCGCCGCCCTTCGGCCCGATGCGGGGTGCGGGATCGGGCGGGACCGCCCCGGCGAGCTCTCGCTCCCAATCGGCGAACTGCGTGAGCATCGCGTCCACCGTGGGATGGTCGTTCTCCAATGACAGCAGCAGGCCGATGAGACGCCGGATCGCGCCCGCGGCGGCGAGGGTCTGCGCCAGGGGCCGCTCGCCATATCGCAGGGCGTCGCCCTGTGCTGCATTCGTCATGCTGCCCTCTCATCGGCGGGCTGTTCCGCTAGCAGGCTTTCCTTGCTAACTTGTACAGGATAGCAATACTGTATGGCTAACCGTATAGCTCGGGATTGGCGGATTCAACGGTGACTGAGGCGGCCGACGACGGCGCGGTGACCACGACGCGGGACGGCCCGGTCCTGCGGGTCACGCTCGACCGGCCATCCAGGCGCAACTCGTTGAGCCATTCGATGGTCGAGGCGTTGGTCGCCACGCTGACCGGCGCCGCGACCGACGACTCGCTTCGGGCCATCGATATCCAGGGCCGCGGAGACGACTTCTGTGCGGGCGCGGACTGGGTCAGCACCAACAGCGTCGGCGTACGCCCCCGCACCGGCGACCTCGTCCGCCGCATCCCGCACACCGCCAACCGCGTGCTCGAACTCGTACACACCATCCACCTGCCGGTGGTGTGCGGTGTGCGTGGCTGGGCCGTCGGGCTCGGATGTAACCTCGCGCTCGCCGCGGATTTCACCGTGGCCGCGGAGGGCGCCGTGTTCTGGGAGCCATTCGTCGGCCGGGGCTTCAGCCCGGACTCCGGATCCACCTGGCTCCTGCCCCGGTTGGTCGGCCTGGCACGGGCCAAGGAGATGCTGCTGCTCGGCGAGAAGGTCAGTGCGACCGACGCGGCGGGCTGGGGACTCATCCACCGTTGCGTCGCCGACAGCGAACTCCATGAGGTGACCCAGCAATTACTGGACCGCCTGGCCGCGGGGCCGACCGTGGCGATCGGGTTGGCGAAGCAGGCCATCCATTACAGCCAGCACGCCACCCTCGGTCAGGCGATGACGCAAGAGCTGTTCAACTTGGAACTATCCTGCCGGACAACCGATTTCAAGGAAGGTCTGGCGGCCTTCCGGGAGAAGCGCGCGCCGGAATTCGGCGGCCGGTGACCATGACGAATGAAGGAACCATCCATGTCATCTGATGCGTTCGACGACATCAAGTACGAGGTCGGCGGGCACAAGGCCACCATCACACTGAACCGGCCGAATGCGCTCAACGCGCTGAGCCCGCACATGATCAGCGAACTGCGGGCCGCATACGACGAGGCCGAAAACGACGACAACATCTGGCTGCTGATCGTCACCGGCACCGGCCGGGCGTTCTGCACCGGTGCGGACGTCGGGGAGATCCCCGAAGACGGCCGGGTGATCTACGAGCGGCCGTACCTGTCCACCTACGACCAGTGGGAGGCTCCGCAGGAGGGCACTCCACCGTTTCGCAGGATGGCCAAGCCCGTCCTGGCGGCGATCAACGGATTGTGCTGTGGCGCCGGGCTGGACTGGATCACCACCGGCGACATCGCGATCGCCTCCGACAAGGCGACGTTCTTCGACCCGCACGTCAGCATTGGGCTGGTGGCCGGCCGGGAGATGGTGCGGCTGGCCAGGGTGCTGCCGCGCAACATCGCGTTGCGCATGGCGCTGATGGGCAGGCACGAACGGATGAGCGCCCAACGCGCCTACGACCTCGGCATGATCAGCGAGGTCGTCGAGCACGACAAGCTCCTCGAACGCGCCCACCAGATCGCCGACATCGTCAACTCGAATGCGCCTCTGGCCGTGCGGGGTACGCGGTTGGCCATTCACAAGACGATCGACTTGCCGCTGCACGACGCCGAGATTCTGGCCGAGACCTTCCGCGAGCGGGTGATCCGCACCGAGGACGCGCTGGAAGGGCCGAAGGCGTTCATGCAGAAGCGGGCCCCGAACTGGCAGTGCCGATGACGGCGTTCGAGACCATCCTGCTCGACGTGGACGCCGCCGCTCACGTCGGGACCATCACGCTGAACCGCCCGGATGCGCTCAACAGCTTCAACCGGGCGATGTGCGAAGAGATGGCCGATGCGTGGCGCAGCCTCAAACTGGACGACTCGGTGAACGCCGTCGTGCTGCGGGCGGAGGGCGACAGGGCGTTTTCCGCCGGGCTGGACATGAAGACACCCTACGGGCAGCCCGACAACGTGTGGAACCACGAAGATCCAGGCGAAGCGCTCAGCCCCAAATGGCAGAAGATGTGGAAGCCCGTGGTGTGCGCGGTGCAGGGGATGTGCACGGCGGGCGCCTTCTACTTCGTCAACGAAGCCGACGTGGTCATCTGCTCGACCGAGGCGACGTTCTTCGACTCGCATGTCAGCGCGGGATTGGTCTGTGCCCTGGAACCGATCGGGCTGATGCGCCGCATCGGGCTGGGCGAAACTCTGCGGATCGCGTTGATGGGCAACGACGAACGCGTGAGCGCCGACACCGCACTGCGCATCGGCCTGGTATCGGAGGTGGTCTCTCGCGATCGGCTCTGGGGGCGCGCACACGAGATCGCGTCGGCGATCGCGGCCAAGCCACCGTCCGCGACACAGGGCACCGTGAGGGCGATCTGGGAGTCGCTGGACAAGCCGTACCGCGCGGCGATGGAACAGAACCTCATTTACACGCGGCTCGGAAATCCGCTCGGCAGGGCTGAACTCGCCGCTCGCGGCGCAGCGTCGGCCGAACCGAGGTTACGGTGATGCCCGAGCGTCCCCTCAGCAGGCGCATCGCCGCCGTGCTGCAATTGCAACCCGACGCCAACGCCATCGAATACGACGGCCACTGGTCCACCTGGGGTCAGGTGTCCGACCTGGCGAACCGGGTGGCCTCGGTGGGCCCGACCGAGGTAGGGATGCTGCTGCGTAATAGACCGGCCCACGTGGCAGCCCTTCTCGGCGTGCTGCTCGGCGGGGGCACCGCCGTGACCATCAACCCATCTCGCGGCGACGATCGCACCCGCGCGGACATCGCCGCGCTGGACCTGCCGGTCATTATCGGCGAACCCGACGACGCGACATCGCTGGTTCCGGACGGTCCGACGGTGGTTTCGATCTCGGATCTGGAGACGCCACCACGGATCACCGTCGACGGGGCCGGTTCTTGCCGGTCCGGGGTCGCGGTGCGGATGCTGACGAGCGGAACGACCGGCGCGCCCAAGCGAATTGACCTCACCTACGACATGCTGGCGGTCAGCGTGATGGGTCGGGATCCGGGCGCCGCACCGACCGGGCCACGCCGCGGCGTCGCGATCGTCAACGCACCTCTTGTGCACATCGGCGGCGTGTTCCGGGTGCTGCAGTGCGTCGCCGAGGCCAGATCGTTCGTGCTGTTGGAGCGCTTCGAGCTGGACCGGTGGGCCGACGCGGTGCGCAGGCACCGACCGCGCGCCGTGTCGTTGGTGCCGACGGCGCTGCGTATGGTGCTGCACTCCGATGTGCGCAGAGAGGATCTGGAAAGCATCAAGGCCGTCACATCGGGCACCGCGCCGCTGTCGGCCGAGGACGCCGACGCGTTCACCGAGAAGTACGGCATCCCGGTCCTGACGTCGTACGCGGCAACGGAATTCGGTGGCGGTGTCGCAGGGTGGACGCTGGCCGACTACCAGAAATACTGGCAGGACAAGCGCGGCAGTGTGGGCCGGCCCAGCCTGGGGGCCGAACTCCGTGTGGTCGACGACGACGGCACCCCCCTCGGCCCCGGCATGAGCGGCCTGCTCGAGGTCAAACCGGGCCAGCTCGGACCGTCCGCGGAGTGGATGCGGACCACCGACATGGCGCGGATCGACGCGGACGGGTTTCTGTGGATCCTCGGGCGCGCCGATCAGGCGATCATCCGCGGCGGGTTCAAGGTGATGCCCGACGATGTGCGCACCGCGCTGGAAAGCCATCCCGCGGTCGAAGGTGCGGCGGTCGTCGGCAGACCCGATGACCGCCTCGGCGAGACCCCTGTCGCGATGGTGGAACTTCGGGAACCCGCCGATGTCGCCATGCTGGTCGATTACCTGCTAACACGGTTGGCGCGCTACGAGATCCCCACCGAGATCGCGATTGTCGAACACATCCCCCGGACCCCTTCCGGCAAGGCCGATCTCGGCGCGGTGCGGCGACACTTTGACGATGCCGTCGGGGCGGCGCAGGGTGACCGTGGCCGATAGTCCGCTCACCGTGGCCGAGATCGTGAGGCAGCAATCCCGCCGTCGGGGGGACCACCCGCTACTGGTGTGCGACGCCGAGCGGCTGAGCTACGCCGATGCCGACCGGCGCTCCGCGCACCTGGCGCGCGGCTTGATCGCGCTGGGCGCCGGAAAGGGCACCCACGTCGGCGTG
The DNA here is from genome assembly GCA_036263935.1 of Mycobacterium sp. Lineage (GTDB taxonomy): Bacteria > Actinomycetota > Actinomycetes > Mycobacteriales > Mycobacteriaceae > Mycobacterium. The sequence goes on along the minus strand of DATARY010000051.1, from coordinate 7,923 downwards.
CTCTTCCCAAACGGTGCCGCGTGGGTCGTCGCGATGCTGGCCGCCGCGCGCATCGGCGCAACGGTGATCCCGTTTTCGACGTTCGCCACCGCGCCGGAGATGCGTGAACAACTCGTCGACAGCGACGTCGAGATCCTACTGGCGACAACGTCCTATCGTTCCCACGATTACCCGCAGCGACTCGCGGACATCCTCGGCGACAACGCCTTTGGCTCGGGCGAACGGTTGCTCTGCACCGCCGTGCCGCATTTGCGCCACGTTCTGATCGACTCCGAACCCGCCGACACGGTCGACGAAAGCCTGCTGGAGGCGCTGGAGCGCGATGTCGACGCTTCTGACCCACTCGCCATCGTGTACACATCGGGATCGACGAGCTCGCCCAAGGGAGCGGTCCACACCCACGCGTCACTGCTGGAGCACCAGAAGGTCCTCAACGAGATCCGTGGACTGACCGCGCAGGACAAGCTGTTCTGCAATTCACCGTTCTTCTGGATCGGCGGGATCGCGTTCGCGGTGCTGGCCACCCTGCTTGCCGGCTCCACGCTGGTGTGCTCCAACGCTATCGACCCCGCCGACACGCTCGACCTGCTCGAGGCCGAACGACCCACCATGACAAACGGTTTCGTTGCCGGCATCGCCCACCTTGCCCGTCACCCCAGTCTCCCCCTTCGCGATCTGTCGTCCATGCGCCGCGGAAACCTGTACCCGATCATGGCACCCGACGTGCGGCCCGCCGATCCCGAACTGCGGCACACCATGCTCGGCATGACCGAATCTGGCAGCGTCATCACGATCAGTGAGGACGAATCCGACCAGCCGGAGCGCCGCCGCGGTTCCTTCGGCAGGCCGGCACCGGGTTTCGACACCAAGGTGCTCGATCCCGACACCGGTGACGCCGTCGACGTCGGCGAGATCGGCGAGCTGTGCGTCCGCGGGCCGTTCATGATGCAGCGGTACTACAAGCGCAGCCGCGAGGAGTGCTTTGACCCCGACGGCTGGTTCCACACGGGAGATCTCGTCCGCACCGACGGCGACGGCTTCGTCTATTTCGTTGGCCGCCGCGGCGCGATGATCAAGACGGCCGGTGCCAATGTCGCACCGGCCGAGGTGGAGCGGGCGATCGCCAAGGTCACCGGCGGGACCGTCGCGCACGTCGTCGGTATCGCCGATCCTGAGCGAGGACAACTCGTAGCGGCCGTCATCGCGCTGGAGGCCGGCGCCGACTTCGACGGGGCCGCACTGCGTGAACGGCTCAAGGCCGAGTTGTCGGCGTACAAGATTCCCAGGCGCTTCGCCGCGGTGCCGCGCTCCGAGATCCCTGTGCTGTCCAGCGGCAAGGTCGACATCGCCCATCTGACAAAGCTGTTCGATGCCTGACACCATCGACCAGTTGGTGAAGCTGCGGGCCGCCCGTGACGGCTCCACGATCGCGGTCATCGATCCGACGAGCCGCATCAGCTATGCCGAACTCGACACCACCACCCGCGATCTGGCCGCAGCGTTCATCAAAGCCGGTGTCGGCAAGGGCAGCCGGGTGGGCCTGATCATGCCCAACTGCGTGCGGTGGGTGCAGATCGCGGCGGCGCTGACCCGGATCGGTGGCGTGCTGGTTCCGTTGAGTACATTGCTGCGTGCGCCGGAACTCGTTGCGCAGCTTCGCGTCGCCTCGGTGCAGTTCCTTGTCACCGTGGAGGAGTTCCGCGGCCACCGCTATCCCGACGACCTCGAGCCGGAGCTGGCCAATCTTCCAGCGCTGCACACGGTTTGGACACCGGACCGGTTGGCCCCGGTCAACGGCAGCGACATGGTCGACGCGATGGCCGCGACCGTCACGCCAAGCGACACGCTCGCGATCATGTTCACGTCGGGAAGCAGCGGACCACCCAAGGGGGTCATCCACTCGCACGGCAACGCGCTGGCCGCCGTTCGGTCCGGACTCGCCGCCCGCTGCATCGACGCCGCTAGCCGGCTGTACCTGCCGATGCCGTTTTTCTGGGTCGGTGGCTACGGCGGCGGCGTGCTCTCCGCACTCCTCGCGGGCGCCACGCTGGTGACCGAGGAGATCCCCCGCCCAGAGACCACACTGCGACTGCTGGAAAGGGAGCGGGTCACGCTGTTTCGCGGCTGGCCCGATCAGGCCGAGGCACTGGCGCGCCGATCCGCCTCTGTCGGAGCCGATTTGTCGGCGTTGCGCCCGGGAAGCCTTGAGGCACTGCTGCCTGCCGAACAGCGCGCTGAACCCGGCGCGCGAGCGAAGCTGTTCGGGATGACCGAGGCGTTCGGCCCCTACTGCGGCTATCGAGCCGACACCGACATGCCGCGATCGGCGTGGGGCAGCTGCGGACGACCGTTCGACGGGATGGAGGTCCGGATCGTCGACGCCGACACCGGCCTACGCGTGCCCGCCGGCACCGCGGGCATGATCCAGATCCGCGGGCCGCACACCCTGCGCGGAGTGTGCCGGCGCAGCCGGGAGGACCTGTTCACCGCCGACGGCTATTACCCGACCGGCGACCTCGGGCACCTCGACGACGACGGCTTCATGTTCTACCACGGCCGATCCGACGACATGTTCAAGGTCAGTGGCGCCACCGTCTACCCCGGCGAGGTCGAACAGGCCCTGCGATCCATCGACGGAGTCGACAATGCTGTCGTCACGAATGTGCCCGGCCCACAGGGCGATCGAGTGGGCGCGGCGGTGGTCGGTGACGCTATGACCGCGGAGCGACTGCGGGGGTCCGCTGCCAAGCGGTTGAGTTCGTTCAAGGTGCCGACGGTGTGGCTGCTGTTGGACTCCGACGACGACATTCCGCGCGGAACCACGGGCAAGGTCGACGTCGGCCAGCTGCGTACCCTGCTGGCCGATCAGGGCTGGGTGACCACGCCGCGCCGGGTGAGATGATCGATCAACGGCGCCGCGCCCGCGGCCAGGTGCTCGGACATCGCGGTGCGTGCGAGCTCTTCGTCGCGCCGCTGCAGCGCGGCCAACAGCGTCCTGTGATGTTTGATCGACTTGCGCGGCCAGCCTGCGATGGTCGGGAACACCGATTCCGGTGCGTAGCGGGTGATCTGCGACATCAGCTGCGCGAGTTTGGGTGAGTCGGCGGCGACATTGATCGCGCGGTGAAACTCATGGTTGAGCCGAACCGCGAGGTCGTCGTCATCGCTGGCGTAGGCGGCCTCCAACTCGGATTGGATCCTGTGCAGTTCGCGTAGCTGCTCGTCGCTGATGTTGGCCGCTGCCCGCGCGGCGAGCAGGCCGCCGATGTGCGCTTGCACGTTCGATACATCGGTGATGTCGCGATGCGTCACCGGCGAGACCACGAACCCGCGATGCGGCCGCTGGGCAAGGAGCCCTTCGGCTTTCAGCTCGAACAGGGCCTCGCGGATCGGGGTAACGCTGATCCCGAGCTCGGCGGCGAGTTGGTCGAGGCGGATGTATTTCCCCGCCGCGTAGGTGCCGTTGAAGATCCGCCTGCGGACGAGGCGCGCCACGTCCTCGGCGAGCTGTGGCCGGGGGGTGAAATCGGGTGCGCTCACGTCAGATCCGATAGTCGGCGAGTAGGCGCTTGCTGATGATGTTCTTCTGGATCTCGCTCGTTCCCTCGCCGATCAACAGGAACGGGGCGTCGCGCATCAGCCGCTCGATCTCGTAGTCCTTCGAGTAGCCGTAACCGCCGTGGATTCGGAAGCTCTGCTGGGTGACCTCCGAGCAGAATTCGCTCGCCAGGTATTTCGCCATGCCCGCCGCGACGTCGTTGCGCTCACCGGAGTCCTTCAGCCGCGCGGCGTTGACCATCATCAGGTGCGCCGCCTCGACCTTGGTCGCCATCTCGGCGAGCTGGAACGCGATCGCCTGATGTTCGGCGATCGGCCTGCCGAAGGTGTGTCGCTGCTGCGCGTACCGCACCGCCAGTTCGAAGGCGCGGATGCCCACCCCGCACGCCCTGGCCGACACGTTGACCCGGCCGACCTCGATGCCGTCCATCATCTGGAAGAAACCCTGGCCGGGTGTGGCGCCGAGGATGTCGTCGGCACCCGCCACGTAGCCGTCGAAGATCAGCTCGGTGGTGTCAATGCCCTTGTAGCCGAGCTTGTCGATCTTGCCGGGGATGACCAGACCCGGCGCGACTTCGCCGAAACCGACCGGCTTTTCGACGAGGAACGCGGTCAGGTTGCGATGCGGCTTGTCGGCACCCTCGTCGGTACGCACCAGCACGGCGACCAACGTCGAGCTGCCGCCGTTGGTCAGCCACATCTTCTGGCCGTCGATGGTGTAGGTCCCGTCGGGGTTGCGCTTGGCCCGCGTGCGGATGGCGGCCACATCGGAACCCAGTTCGGGTTCGGACATCGAGAACGCGCCCCGCGTCTCACCCGTCGCCATCCGGCGCAGGAACCGCTGCTTCTGCTCGGGCGTGCCGTGCTGACGCAGCATGTAGGCGACGATGAAGTGGGTGTTGATGACCCCCGAAATGCTCATCCAGCCCCGCGCGAGCTCCTCGACGCACAGGGCGTAGGTGAGCAGGGATTCGCCCAGGCCGCCGTGCTGCTCCGGAATCATCAGGCCGAACAGCCCCATCTCCCGCATCTGGTCGACGATCGCCTGCGGATAGGTGTCGGCATGCTCGAGGTCCTGCGCGACCGGGATGATCTCCTTGTCGACGAATTGCCGTACCGTGGCGACGATTTCGGTCTGGAACTCGGTGAGGCCGAGGGTCTGGGCGAGTCTGGTCATGCGCCGACCCTTTCGAAGACGGCGGCAAGGCCCTGTCCCCCGCCGATGCACATCGTCTCGAGGCCGTAGCGCGCGCCGCGCCGATTCAACTCGCGTGCCAGCGTGCCCAGCATCCGTCCGCCGGTGGCGCCGACGGGGTGGCCCAGCGAGATGCCCGAGCCGTGCACGTTGGTCCGGTCTCGGTCGGCCGCACCGAAGTTCCACTCGCGCATCACCGCGAGCGCCTGCGCCGCGAACGCCTCGTTGAGTTCGATCAGATCGATGTCGGACAGTTGCAACCCGGCCTTCGCGAGTGCGACCTCCGTCGCGGGGACCGGGCCGATGCCCATGATGTTCGGCGCGACGCCGGCCGATCCCCATGACACCAGCCGGACCAACGGGGTGAGGCCCAGCTGGTCGGCCATCTCCGGGGTGGTCACCACGCACATCGATGCGGCGTCGTTCTGGCCACTGGCGTTTCCCGCAGTGACTGTAGCCGCCGGATCATCCTTGAGCAGAACGGGTTTGAGCTTGCTCAGCGATTCCACGGAGGTGTCCGCGCGTGGATGCTCGTCGGTGTCGATCAGCTCCTCGCCCTGCCTTGTGCGCACCGTGACCGGAATGATCTCCTCGGCGAGGATCCCGTCCTTCTGGGCGGCCACCGCCCGGTGATGGGAGGTGACCGCGAGTTCGTCCTGCTCCCGGCGGGTGATGCCATATTGGCGCCGCAGGTTCTCCGCGGTCTCCAGCATCCCGCCCGGCACCGGATAGTGTCGCCCCCCTGAGGTGGTGCGACCCCGCGCCAACCCGTCGTGCACCCGCACCCCTGCCCGGGCGCCACCCCAGCGCATATCGGTGGAATAGAAGGCCACGTTGCTCATGCTTTCCGCGCCGCCCGCCACCACAACCTCGTTGTCGCGGTTGCCAACCTGCAGACACGCCTGGATGACCGCTTGCAGACCCGATCCGCACCGGCGGTCCACCTGCATGCCGGGAACGGTGACCGGGAGCCCGGCATCCAGCGCGACGACGCGCCCGATTGCGGGAGCCTCGCTGCTGGGATAGCAGTGGCCAAGGATGACGTCCTGCACTGCGGCGGGGTCGATTCCGGTGCGGTCCAGCAGTCCCTTCAGCGCCGCGACGCCCAGGTCGACGGCGGTGAGCGGCTTGAACATGCCGCCGTACCGGCCGATCGGTGTCCGAACCGGTTCGCAGATCACGGCTTCATGCATCACATGAACCTTCCGCCGGTGACCTCCATGACGGTGCCGGTCATGTAGGAGGACAGATCCGATGCCAGGAACAGGGCGACGCTTGCGACCTCGCTCGGCTCGCCGGCCCGGCCCATCGGCACCTCGGCCACCTTCTGATCCCAAATGTGTTGCGGCATGGCCTCCGTCATCGCCGAGCGGATCAGCCCGGGGGCGATGGCGTTCACCCGAACGCCGAGATGGGCGAGCTCCTTGGCGGCCGCCTTGGTCATGCCGACGATCCCGGCCTTGGCCGCCGAATAGTTCGTCTGCCCGGCGAGGCCGACCTTGCCCGACAGCGAGGACATGTTCACGATCGTGCCGCGTTTGCTTTCGCGCATGATCGCCGCCGCCTTGCGGAGGCCATTCCAGGTGCCCTTCAGGTGCACCGCGATGACCTGGTCGAACTGCTCCTCGGTCATCTTGCGCATCGTCGCGTCGCGGGTGATCCCTGCGTTGTTGACCATGATGTCCAGACCGCCGAAGCGTTCGACCGCCGCGGCGACCAGTGCATCGACTTCGTCGGCCGCGGTCACATCGCAGCGCACTCCGAGTGCGCCACCGAGTTGCTTCGCCGCGGCTTCGGTCGCGGCGAGGTCGAGATCCCCGATCACCACGTGGGCGCCCTCGGCGATGAACCGCTCCGCGATGGCGAAGCCCAGGCCCTGCGCACCGCCGGTGATGACGGCGGTCTGACCGGTCAGCAACGACACCTGATCACCATCCTTCGCTGTTTCGGCCCGGTCCGGCCAACATCATATTTCATATATGATTTCTGTGCCTTAAGGTATCACTCGCCGAAGGGGAGCATCTGTCGATGACCACCACCGACGTCAGCGACGACGATTTCCGGGACATCCTGGCGCAGACTCGGCAGTTCGTCCGGACCGCGGTCGTCCCGCGCGAGCAGGAGATCCTGGCCCACGATCGGGTGCCCGACGATCTGCGCGAGCAGGCCGAGAAGATGGGCCTGTTCGGCTACGCGATCCCACAGGAGTGGGGCGGCCTTGGTCTGAACCTGACCCAGGATGTCGAGCTGGCCATGGAGTTGGGCTACACCTCGCTGGCGTTGCGCTCGATGTTCGGCACCAACAACGGGATAGCCGGACAGGTGCTCGTCGGCTTCGGCACCGACGAGCAGAAGGCGCGGTGGCTGGAGCCGATGGCGTCGGGGCTGGTGGCGTCGTTTGCACTGACCGAACCGGGCGCGGGGTCGAACCCGTCGGGCCTACGCACGAAGGCCGTTCGCGACGGGTCGGATTGGATCATCAATGGTCTGAAGCGGTTCATCACGAACGCGCCCGGGGCCGATCTGTTCATCGCCTTCGCCCGCACGCGGCCGGCCGACGACGACGGCCCCGGCATCGCGGTCTTCTTGGTCCCCGCTGACACGCCCGGCGTCGAGGTGGGCGCCAAGGACGCCAAGATGGGTCAGGAGGGCGCGTGGACCGCGGACGTCAACTTCACCGATGTCCGGGTCCCCGGCGGGGCGCTCATCGGGGGCAGCGAAGACATCGGATACCGGGCGGCGATGACGTCGTTGGCTCGCGGGCGCGTGCACATCGCTGCGCTGGCCGTCGGCACCGCACAGCGCGCACTGGACGAGTCCGTCGCCTATGCGGCCACCGCCACACAGGGAGGAACGCCGATCGGGAACTTCCAGTTGGTGCAGGCGATGATCGCCGACCAGCAGACCGGGGTGCTGGCGGGACGGGCGCTGGTCCGCGACACCGCACGGCTGTGGGTCAGCGGAGAGGACCGCAGGATCGCGCCGTCGGCGGCCAAGCTGTTCTGCACCGAGATGGCCGGCCAGGTAGCGGATCTGGCCGTGCAGATTCACGGCGGCAGCGGCTACATGCGCGAGGTGCCCGTCGAGCGGATCTACCGCGACGTCCGTCTGCTCAGGCTCTACGAGGGCACCAGCGAGATACAACGGCTGATCATCGGATCCAATCTCGT
>DATARY010000030.1:0-4000 GCA_036263935.1 Mycobacterium sp. | reverse complement strand
AGCGGCGTGGCCGAGGCCACCATGCCGGGCAGGTGGGCCGCGCCGCCCGCGCCGGCGATGATCACCTCGACGCCGCGGTCGGAGGCCTGCTGGGCGTAGTCGAGCATGCGCTGCGGGGTGCGGTGCGCCGAATACACCCCGATCTCGTAGGCGACGTCGAACTCGGCCAGCGCGTCGGCGGCGTCGGACATCACCGACCAGTCGCTGTCGCTGCCCATGATCACGCCAACGCGTACGGCGTCAGTCATGCGGGTCCCATCCGTCCGTCCATTGCCCTTCTGACAACCAGTGTGCCGCGCGCTCCGCGCGTTCACGCAGGTTTGCCAACTCGGCCGCGTCGCTGCCGAGGAAATTGATGTGCCCGATCTTGCGGCCGGGGCGTTCTTCCTTGCCGTAGAGATGAACCCGGGCGTCGGGCATCCGCGCGAACAGGTGGTGCAACCGCTCGTCGAGCGACATCGTCGGCGTTTGCGCCGCGCCCAGCACGTTGGCCATCACCGTCACCGGCGTGATGGTCTCGGTGTCGCCGAGCGGGTAGTCCAGCACCGCGCGCAGGTGCTGCTCGAACTGGCTGGTCCGCGACCCGTCCATGGTCCAGTGCCCGGAATTGTGCGGGCGCATCGCCAGCTCGTTGACCAGCAGCTCCCCGTCGACGGTTTCGAACAGCTCGACGGCCAGCACACCCACCACGCCCAGTTCGGCGGCCAGGCTCAGCGCCAGCCGCTGCGCCGCCGCGCCGAGGTGGTCGGGCAGCGCCGGAGCCGGCGCCATCACCAGCACGCAGATGCCGTCGCGCTGCACGGTCTCGACCACTGGCCAGGCCGCGCCCTGCCCGAACGGCGACCGGGCCACCAGCGCCGAGAGCTCACGGCGCATCGCGACCCGCTCCTCGACCAATACCGGTACGCCAGAATCTAAATATTGACCCGCGATGGCGCGGGCCTGCGCCACGTCGGCCGCCATCTGCACCCCGCGCCCGTCGTAGCCGCCGCGAACCGCCTTGACGACGACCGGCCCGTCCACCCGTCGGGCGAACTCATCAACGTCGCCGGGTCGCTCGATGGCCGCGTAGCGCGGCACCGACGCGCCAAGGGCCTGCAGCCGTCGCCGCATGACCAGCTTGTCCTGCGCATGCACCAGCGCCTCCGGCGGCGGCGCGACGTTGACGCCCTCCGCGACCAGCTTTTCCAGCAGCTCAGTGGGAACATGCTCGTGGTCGAAGGTCAGCGCCGCGCAACCGGCGGCGACGCGACGCAGCGCCTCGAGATCGGTGTGCGAGCCGATCACCACGTCGGGACTGACCTGAGCGGCGGGATCGGCGGCGTCGGCGGCCAGTACTCGCAGGCTCTGGCCCATCGCGATCGCCGCCTGGTGGGTCATCCGGGCCAGCTGGCCCCCACCGACCATGGCGACCTGGGGCGAAGCGTTGGGGGTACTCGGCACGGCAATAATGGTGTCACGGCCGCTGAACGGGTGCTTTATCGGCGGTGACGCGGTCACAGAGCACCCTTAGCAACTAATACGTAGACTGCGACATTGTGTCCTTCGCCGATGCCACGATCGCCCGACTGCCGGGGCCGATCCGCCCCTACGCCGAGCGCCATCACGAGCTGATCAAGTTCGCGATCGTCGGCGCGACCACGTTTGTCATCGACTCGGCCATTTTCTACACCCTGAAGCTGACGATCCTGGAGCCCAAACCGGTGACCGCCAAGGTCATCGCCGGCATCGTCGCGGTCATCGCGTCGTACATCATGAACAGGGAATGGAGCTTCCGCGACCGCGGCGGCCGCGAGCGTCACCACGAGGCCCTGCTGTTCTTCGCGTTCAGCGGCGTCGGGGTGCTGCTGAGCATGGCGCCGCTGTGGGTCTCCAGCTACATCCTGGACCTGCGGGTGCCGATGGTGTCACTGACCGCAGAGAACATCGCCGACTTCATCTCGGCCTACCTCATCGGCAATCTGCTGCAGATGGCGTTCCGCTTCTGGGCGTTCCGGCGCTGGGTGTTCCCCGACGAATCCGCCCGGAGCGGCGACAAAGCGCTGGAATCGGCGCTCACCGCAGGCGGGATCGCCGAGGTTTTCGAGGACGTCGAGGCCAACGGCACGGTCACGCTGCTGGGCGCTTGGCTGGCGCGCCGGAACCGGGCGGATCAGCTCGGCGATTCCTCGGACCCGAGGGTGTCGAAAACCTCGTGATACAGCAGCGCGTGGACCTGTTCCACGCGCGGAATGTCGTAGAACTCCAACGGATCTTGTGACGCTGACTCGACGATCAGGGTGCCGGTGCGCAGTATGCGATCGATCAGCCGGTGCCGGAATTCGACGCTGTTGATCCGGGCCAGCGGGATGTCGATGCCGCTGCGGCTCAACACCCCGTGCCGGAACATCACCCGCCGGTCGGTGATGACGAAATGTGTGGTGAGCCAATTCAAAAACGGCCACACCGTCAGCCAGCCCAAGAGCACCAGCCAGATCGCCCCGATGACCCAGAAAACGACCCGTTTGGCGGTCGGATCCCACGAGGTGCCGTTGACCACCGCGCAACCGAACGATGCCGCCGCGCTCGCCAGGATCAGAACGGTGACCGGCCAGAAAAGTCGCTTCCAGTGCGGGTGGCGGTGCAGAACGACCTGCTCATCGCCGGCCAGCACGTTGTCGGGGTAGCCCACGGTGGCACTTTAGACGCCGGGCCGCAGGTGCGTGATGTCTCCGGCCGAGATTGCCACCGTCTGTCCACCGGTGTCGACACACAATCGCCCCGTTTCGTCGACGGCTCGCGCCACGCCGACCACTTCACGGTCACCGGGCATGCTGGCCCGGACCCGCGAGCCGAGCGTCACGCTGTAGCGCTGATAGTCGACGACCAACGCGGGATCTGCGCCCCCGGCGGTCCGCCACGTGTCGACGCGCGTTGCCAGCTCACGAAGTATTCTGCGCGCCAACGTGTTTCGATCGGTAGCCGATGAACCCAACATCAGCAGCGAGGTGGCCGCCGGGTCCGGCGCTTCCTCGGCAGTCAGCGTTACGTTGAGCCCGAGGCCGAGCACGATCACCGGCGTCGGCGAGGCAACCTCGGCGAGGATCCCGGCCAGCTTGCCATCGTTGACCAGCACATCGTTCGGCCACTTCAGGCCCGCCTCGACACCCAGGGCGGCCAGCGCGTCGGCCAGCGCAACCCCGGTGGCCAGCGGTAACCATCCCCACCCCGTCCGGGGTACCGAGCCGCCGGCCACGCCGACCGACAGGGCGACCTGCGTCCGCGGCGGCGCCGACCATTGCCGGCCGTGGCGGCCCCGGCCGGCGTTCTGGTATTCAGCAAGCAACACCGACCCGTCGATGTCAACGCCGGCCTCGGCCCGCGCGAGCAGATCGGCGTTGGTGGAACCCGTTTCGGCGACAACATCGAGCTGACGCCACGGCATGCCGGGCCCCGCCAGCCCGTCGCGCAAGGCCGCCACATCCAAGGGCGACCGGTCAATGGCGTCGGCTGGCACGATGCCGTCCTCTTTTCGTTGAGTGCAGTCGAGTGTGCGTTCTGGGCTTCCACTGTGCGCTGACGGCGGGAATCCCGCCGCAAAATCCCCACCGTCGGCGCACACTCGGCTCACTTACCCGGCGCGGGATTGGGATCACAATCTAAGGGACCGCTAAGATCGACAGCCATGACTTCCGAGACCTCGGTCGAGGCGCAAGCTGAGCACGACATTGACATTCACACCACCGCGGGAAAGCTCGCCGAACTGCGCAAGCGGAGCGAGGAGACCCTGCACCCGGTGGGTCAAGCCGCCGTCGACAAGGTGCACGAGAAGGGCAGGCTGACCGCGCGCGAGCGCATCTACGCCCTGCTGGACGAGGGATCGTTCGTCGAACTCGACGCGCTGGCCCGGCACCGCAGCACCAATTTCGGGCTGGCCGAGAAGCGGCCGCTCGGTGACGGCGTCGTCACCGGTTACGGCACCATCGACGGCCGCGACGTCTGCATCTTCAGCCAGGACGTC
>DATARY010000019.1:0-2724 GCA_036263935.1 Mycobacterium sp. | reverse complement strand
ACCGACGTCGGGTTGGCCCGCATCGCCACCGACCAGTACGCGGCCTGGCCGGCCGACGCCGACGAACTCGTCCCCGGCCGGTTCGCTGAAGCCAACAACGAAGTCCTGCTCATCAGTTCGTCGGCGTTCAAGCAGCGCTACGAGACCGACCTGGTCAAGGCCGTCGCGGTCGGTCAGGCCCTGATTCCGTTCCGGGCCGCCGTCGACGACGCGACCACCCGGGTGATCCTCGGGCAATGGCAAACCGCGGGGGGCACGCTCGCGCCGGACGGTCTGCTCGAACGCACCGCGAACTGGGTCACCCGCGCTCTGGGCATCGACCCCGACACCGGGCGGTCCCGGGTGCCGTCGGTCGCCCAGTTCGACGTCCACACCCGCCCCGCTGAGCTGCTGGAGCGGGCACGACTCTACGTCGGACGGCCCGGCGAGGCATTCCACGAATTCACTAAGGTGTCGCTGCGCGACTTCGTCCAAGGCGTCGGCGCACCCGAATCCGAACTCACCGCCCGCCGTCGCGACATCGCCACCAAGTTCGCCGAGGCGCTGTCGCTGGCACGCCCGCTGGCCAGCGTCAACGACCAGGCGCTGACCCAAGTGCATCCCGGCCAGCAGGTCGAATACCGCTACAAGTTCTCCGAGGTGCCCTTCGCGGGACAGCCGGTCGCCGACGCGCTCGCCGACGTGCTGCGCTCCAACCCGCGCATCGACCAGGCCAGCAAGGAAAACTTCGCCCGGGCGCTGACCGACGAGGACAGCGTCACCCACATCGACATCTTCGGTTCCTACCCGAATTACTCGCCCCTGGCGTTCGATTCGGTGCTCAAGCCCGCCGCCCAGCAGTGGGCCGAGATACCCGCCCCCGCCCGGGCTCATTTCTGGCGGTATCGGCGCTCGCGGCCGCTGCCGGCCTCACTGCCGATGGGCGAGGCCGAACGGCGCACGATGACCGCCGGCTGGCTGCTCGGCCAGATCATCGGCCGCATACAGATACCCGAATCGCCTTACACAGAGCCGGTCCGGATCTTCGACGGCGATGCCGGGAGATGGCTCTCCTTCCCCAACCCACTGCTGACGCCGCCGTCGCAGTTCATCGCTCCCTATGACTGGCTGCCGGCGGTGCTGGAAGCAATCCTGCTGGCGATCGCCCAATCACACGAGCCCCCGGTGATGAGTTCGCTGCGGCCCTACCGGGTGCTGCGCGATCTCTACGACGCCAACTCGCAGGACCCCGCCAGCGGGATCGTGCCAATGTCGGTGGTCGGCCTGCTGCGTGAGTTCATCCTCACCGGGTCGTCGGCTCCGGGCGCGGGGTCTCGCATCGACACCGTCGCGGCCGCGCAAACACCGGCCGATCGGGCCGCTGCCGCCGAAAAGTGGCTGTCGACCGTGCGCGACACCTGCGCCGAGTACCTGCCGCCCACTGTCGCCGGTGCCGCGGGCGCGGGCGCGTTCGCCACCATCGCCACCCGGATTAAGGCATCCAAGACCCCGATCTTTCATGACCTGGCGCCCGACATGTTCTGGGCCACCGAGGCGCTGACCGGGCTGGTCCGCGATGTGAAGGGAAGCCTCGACAGCCAAACAAGCGGCGGCACAATGGTTCCCGGTGCAGCTGAGCAGGTCGTCATCCCCGAGGGAGGGACGTTCTGACGATGTCGGTCCTCACCGTGGTGCTGGCCCCGCAGACGCAGGCCGAGGATATCCTCGCGGTGCTCGCCGACTACTCGGCGGCCGGCCTGCTCACCGGCTTCGCCTGGGTGGACTCCGCTGACGCCGGCGCATCGTCGCTGCCGGCCACACTCGTCACCGACGGCCGCGCGAATCCCGTTGTGCTACAGCAGATCGTCACCGCCCAACGCCACGAACGGCTCCGGCTTGCGGTTCTGGTGCCGCTCGAGGCGCCCGCCGCCTCGACGGTGCCGCTGGCCGTCCAACAGCACGTGGAGCAGATCTTGCGGTTCGGCGCGATGGGCGCGCCGATCACCCTGCTGCGCCTGCTGTATACCCACGGGGCAGCCGCGGCAGTGACCGCCGACCCGTCCCTGGTGCTGGAGGGGTGGCACAATCTGCTGATCACGCCGGAGGACTCCGCGGGCCCCGGGCTGGGGTCGGTGACGCTGGACCGGCTCACTGATCCGCTCGACGTCGCACGCCATGTCGCCCCGGTCGTCGCCGGCGCGGCCGGGCTGTGGGCCGGCATCGAGAGCACGCCGTTCGACACCCTCGGCATCCTGCCGGGGCTCACCATCCGCGCGGTGCGGGCCTTCTTCCGCCAGCTCGACACCACCGAGTTAGAAGAACAGCTGCGCACGCACCTGTTCGACCCGAACGGTCGCCTTCCGTTGCCCCGCGGCGGCACCGTGCCCGTCGTCTACATCGACGACGTGCCCACGGCAACCCGGTCGATGGCCGAGGCGTTGTGGAGAAAGCACCGCGACGTGCTGCGCGGCCCCCGCGTTGCGATGGAAACCGGAGCAGCTCAACAGATTTCGATCTGGGCGGCGCTGAAAATGTTCCTATCGTTCCTCGGCGCCGCGCTGCGCAGGGCACCATCAAAATGGGTATCGGCGGTCGTGGGCTCGGTCTCCTCGGTGGTGGCCACAACCTTGCAGAACGTGGTCTTCGGGCGCGCCGACTCGGCCTACGCGGTGGTCTCAGGCACCGAGTCGGCCAGCTGGGAAGATCTTGGGCGCAGCGCAGACGCGCTCGGCGCCGCGCTAGACG
>DATARY010000012.1:0-19505 GCA_036263935.1 Mycobacterium sp. | reverse complement strand
TCGCCAACAAGCTGTGCGCGCAGATTCTGCTGTTGGCTGCCGAGGACCCCAGCAAAGACATCCACCTCTATATCAACTCGCCGGGCGGTTCGATCAGCGCAGGCATGGCGGTCTACGACACCATGGTGCTGGCGCCCTGCGACATCGCGACCTATGCGATGGGCATGGCCGCGTCGATGGGCGAATTCCTGCTCGCCGCCGGCACCAAGGGCAAGCGCTACGCGCTGCCGCACGCGCGAATCCTCATGCATCAGCCGCTGGGCGGTGTGACGGGTAGCGCCGCTGACATCGCGATCCAGGCCGAGCAGTTCGCGGTCATCAAGAAGGAGATGTTCCGGCTCAACGCCGAGTTCACCGGCCAGCCGATCGAACGCATCGAGGCCGACTCCGACCGCGACCGCTGGTTCACGGCGGAGGAGGCCCTCGAGTATGGCTTCGTCGACCACATCATCACAAACGCCAACCTCAACGGAGTGAAGCCATGACCGACCACACCGATCCGCGCCTTGCCCCCCAGGCGCGCTACATCCTGCCGTCGTTCATCGAGCACTCCAGCTTCGGCGTCAAGGAGTCCAACCCGTACAACAAGCTGTTCGAGGAACGCATCATCTTCCTCGGCGTGCAGGTCGACGACGCGTCGGCGAACGACATCATGGCTCAGCTGCTGGTGCTCGAGTCGTTGGATCCCGACCGTGACATCACCATGTACATCAACTCGCCGGGTGGCGGGTTCACGTCGCTGATGGCGATCTACGACACCATGCAGTACGTGCGTGCCGACATTCAGACCGTCTGCCTGGGTCAGGCCGCATCGGCTGCAGCGGTGCTGCTCGCCGCGGGCACGCCCGGCAAGCGGATGGCGCTGCCGAACGCACGGGTGCTGATCCACCAGCCGGCGCTGGCCGGTGTGATCAAGGGCCAGTTCTCCGACATGGAGATCCAGGCCGCGGAGATCGAGCGGATGCGCAAGCTGATGGAGACCACGCTGGCCCGGCACACGAACAAGGATCCCGAGGTGATCCGCAAGGACACCGACCGCGACAAGATCCTCACCGCCGAGGAGGCCAAGGACTACGGCATCATCGACACGGTGCTGGAGTACCGCAAGCTTTCGGCGCAGACCGCCTGACGCTCGTACCGTGGACGTATGACGCGCCTGCTGAAGTGCTCGTTCTGCGGCAAGAGCGAAAAAGAAGTCAACAAGCTCGTCGCGGGTCCCGAGGTGTACATCTGCGACGGCTGCGTCGAGTTATGCCGTCAAGTCATCGCAGAGGCTTCTGCGCCTAGCTGAGCGCTCGCGCGATCGCGGCGATGTCGTCGGGCCGCACGCGGCAGCAGCCGCCGACAATGCGTGCCCCCGCCGCTACCCACTGCGCTGCCGGCCGCGCCGAGAAGTGGGACTTTCCGATCCAGGCTCGCCGGCCGCCGTCCCATTCCTCGCCGCTGTTCGGATAGGCGATCACCGGCTTGCCCGTCACCCTTTGGGCGACGGCCACGGCGGGCAGGACGTCGGCGGGCGCACAGCAATTCACGCCTACGGCAACGATTTCCGGCACTCCGGCGGCCACGGCGAACGCGTCGGCGAGCGGCTGCCCGGCCCTGGTCGTCGTCCCGGCGATCGTGTAGGACAGCCAGGCCGGGACACCGAGATCGCGCACGAGGGCGACGAGCGCCTCGGCCTCGTCGACGTCGGGCACCGTCTCGATCGCCAGCACGTCGGCCCCGGCGTCGGCGAGGACCTCCAGCCGCGGCCGGTGCCAGTCGGCGAGTTCGGTCACCGACAACCCGTAGCGGCCGCGGTATTCCTCGCCGCCGGCCAGCGCCGCGCCATACGGGCCGACCGACGCGGCAACCCAGCGGCCGTCCGCGCCCACCTCATCGCGGGCGTCCTTGGCGAGCTCGACGCTGCGGCGCAGCAGCCGGGCGGTGTCGTCGCGTCCGATTCCGCGTGCGGCGAAACCATCGAAGGAGGCCTGATAGCTGGCCGTCGTGGCGAACACCGCCCCAGCGCGGAAGAAAGCGGCGTGTACAGCCACGATTTCCACAGGCGCGTCCACGAGCAGCCGGGCCGACCACAGGTCGTCGGACAGGTCGTGGCCGCGGGCCTCAAGTTCGGTAGCCAAGCCGCCGTCGCTGATCAGCGCGGTATCGTGGGGCAGGGCCAACACCACGGCGTAACTCTACGGGCCGCTGGATCTACGGCTCTTCGCGTCAGCGCTCATCGCTAGGGCCGGTACTGTCGGTACTCTCGGTGCGATAACGGCAGCGACACGCCAGGGACACGGTGGCGCGTTCCGGGGGGCAAGGAGGCGCGTCAGGCGATATGTTCTGCGAACACATATAAATACCACCGACGCGATTCGGCTTTATCGGTCGCACTGCGCCGGAACGAGCGGGTAGCGTCGGGGCAACACCGCGGCTGATGCCCGGGGTGACCCACCAAATGCTTACGTACCGACGGCGAACGTAGAAAGTAGGACCCCACCACCATGGCGCGCATTGGAGACGGCGGTGACCTGCTGAAGTGCTCGTTCTGCGGCAAGAGCCAAAAGCAGGTTAAAAAACTCATTGCGGGCCCTGGCGTCTATATCTGCGATGAATGCATAGATCTGTGCAACGAGATCATCGAAGAGGAACTCGCCGACGCTGACGACGTCAAGCTTGACGAGCTGCCCAAGCCCGCTGAAATCCGCGAGTTTCTCGAGGGCTATGTGATCGGCCAGGACACCGCCAAGAAGACGCTCGCCGTCGCCGTCTACAACCACTACAAGCGCATTCAGGCCGGTGAGAAGATGCGCGATTCGCGCGCCGAGCCCGTCGAGCTGACCAAGTCCAACATCCTGATGCTCGGGCCCACCGGTTGCGGGAAGACGTACCTCGCGCAGACGTTGGCCAAGATGCTCAACGTGCCGTTCGCCATCGCGGACGCGACCGCGCTGACCGAAGCCGGCTACGTCGGCGAGGACGTCGAAAACATTCTGCTCAAGCTGATCCAGGCCGCCGATTACGACGTGAAGCGCGCCGAGACCGGCATCATCTACATCGATGAGGTCGACAAGATCGCTCGCAAGAGCGAGAACCCGTCGATCACCCGTGACGTCTCCGGCGAGGGCGTCCAACAGGCTCTGCTGAAGATCCTGGAGGGAACACAGGCGTCGGTGCCCCCGCAGGGCGGGCGCAAGCATCCGCATCAGGAGTTCATCCAGATCGACACCACCAACGTGCTGTTCATCGTCGCGGGTGCGTTCGCGGGTCTGGAGAAGATCGTCTCCGACCGCGTCGGCAAGCGCGGCCTGGGCTTCGGCGCGGAGGTGCACTCGAAGGCCGAGATCGACACCCAGGACCACTTCGCCGAGGTGATGCCCGAGGACCTGATCAAGTTCGGGCTGATCCCGGAGTTCATCGGTCGGCTTCCGGTGGTGGCCTCGGTGACGAACCTTGACAAGGACTCGCTGGTGCAGATCCTGTCGAAGCCGAAGAACGCCCTGGTCAAGCAGTACACCCGGCTGTTCGAGATGGACGGCGTCGAGCTGGAGTTCACCGAGGACGCGCTCGAGGCCATCGCCGATCAGGCCATCCACCGCGGCACCGGCGCCCGCGGGCTGCGCGCGATCATGGAGGAAGTCCTGCTGCCGGTGATGTACGACATCCCCAGCCGCGACGACGTCGCCAAGGTCGTGGTCACCAAGGAAACCGTGCAGGACAACGTCCTGCCGACGATCGTCCCGCGCAAGCCGTCTCGCCCCGAGCGCCGCGACAAGAGCGCCTAGTTTCTATCCGCCGCTAGCTTCTATCCGCCCGCGCGCTCAAGTGTCGTCGACGGGTCCGCGTTTCCGGGAGACCAACTCCGCCTCGTCCTGACCGCGTGCAAGAACGTCGCACAGCGAGGCGATCAAACCCCAGATCAAGAACGCCGCTACGGCGACGAACTGTAGTTCGGGACCCATGTCTCGAGGCTTCTCCTAAGTCGGGCGGTAAACACGAGTAGACGACTACGCGATTTCGTGGGTTCGCTACCCGCGCTCTCGGTCCGCTGTTGGACAGGTGGACGACCGAACGGGTCGGCGCATGAATGCGACATCAGCCGGACCTGCGCGGACCAATGGCGAAGGTCACCGACCGGTTGGCGAAGTACAGCTGGATCACCCACATCCGTGTCAACGGTCCACCGCCGCGTTTTGTTCATTCATTACCTCGTCGACGAGCGCCACGTTCTCGGCGACCCCGTCACGGCGGGGATTTCTGGCATGGGCTCGATGCTCGGTCACCGCCGTCGCCCAGGTGCAGGCAGGGGTCGCGCTACTCAGCGTTTGATGCGGTCCGGGCGGGTGTAGACGTTCATCGAGTCACCCCGCAGGAACGCCACCAGGGTGAGCCCGGACTGGCTCGCCAGGTCGACCGCAAGTGACGACGGCGCCGATACCGCGGCCAGTACCGGGATGCCCGCCATCACGGCCTTCTGAGTGAGTTCGAACGAGGCACGCCCGCTGACCAGCAGGACGGTGGCTTGCAGGGGTATGCGGTCGGCTTCCAGCGCCCAGCCGATGACCTTGTCGACGGCGTTGTGCCGGCCGATGTCTTCCCGGACGGTCAGCATCGTGCCGTCAGTCCCGAACAACGCTGCGCCGTGCAGACCGCCGGTGGCCGCGAACACTTTTTGGGCATCGCGGAGTTGACCCGGCATCGCCGACAGGGTCTCCGCGGAGACGATGGACGGGTCGTCGCCCGGGCCGTGCCGGCTGATCAGGCGGACGGCCTCCAGCGACGCCTTACCGCAGACCCCGCACGATGAGGTGGTGTAGAAGTTGCGGGTGACGTCCACGTCGGGCATCCCCACATCGGGGGCCAGCGTGACGTCTAACACGTTGTAAGTGTTGACGTTGTCTGGGCCTGCGCTCTTGCAGTACCGCACGGTGAGCACGTCGTCGCGGCGGGTGATGATGCCCTCGGTGAGCAGGAAGCCTTGCGCCAGTTCGATATCCGAGCCCGGAGTCCGCATCGTCACCGTGACGGGTGTGCCGTTGACACGGATCTCCAGCGGCTCCTCGACGACGAGGGTCTCCGGCCGCGCGACCGCGTCGTCGGCCGTAACGTGGTGCACGCGTCGGCGTGCGGTCACCCGGCCCATGCAGGCTCCAGACGTATGACGATTGCCTTCGAGACGGGCGTGTTGGACTTGGCGGCCGTGTGGTCCAGCGGAACAAGCGAATTGGTTTCGGGGTAGTAGGCCGCCGCGTTGCCTTGTGGGGTGGAATAGGTGACCACCCTGAAGTCTTTGGCGCGCCGCTCCTGCAGCTGACCGTCACCATTGGTGAACTCTGACACCAGATCGACGCGGTCCCCGTCGTTGAGTCCGAACGTCTCGATGTCGGCGGGGTTCATGAAGATGACGCGGCGCCCGCCCTTGACGCCGCGGTAGCGGTCGTCGAGACCATAGATGGTGGTGGTGTATTGGTCGTGGCTGCGCAGCGTCTGCAACACGAGCCGGCCGGGCGGTACAGGCACCCATTCCAGTGGGTTGGCCGAGAAGTTGGCTTTGCCTGTGCTGGTGGGGAATTCGCGGGAATCCCGGGGGGGATGGGGCAGCTGGAACCCGTCGGATTGGCGGACCTTACGGTTGTAGTCTTCGCAGCCGGGGACAACGGCGGCGATCGCGTCGCGGACGGCGTCATAGTCGTTGTTGAACTGCTCCCACGGCACGGGGTGGTCCGGACCGAGCAGGGCACGGGCCAGCTGGCAGACGATCGCGACTTCGCTGCGTACCTGGTCGCTGGGCGGGTGCAGGCTGCCCCGCGACAGGTGCACCATCGACATCGAATCCTCCACCGACACCTGCTGTTTGGCGCCGCTTTGGATGTCGCGGTCGGTGCGGCCCAGCGACGGCAGGATCAACGCCGTCGATCCGTGCACCAGATGGCTGCGGTTGAGCTTGGTGGAGACCTGCACGGTCAACGAGCAGCTGCGCAGCGCCGCCTCCGTGACCGCGGTATCCGGTGCGGCAGAAGCGAAGTTGCCGCCCATGCCCATGAACACCTTCGCGCGGCCATCGCGCATCGCCCGGATCGCATCCACGGTGTCATAGCCGTGCTCGCGCGGGCTGATGATGCCGAATCGCGAATCCAGCGCGGCCAGGAACGTCTCGGGCATCTTCTCCCAGATGCCCATCGTGCGGTCGCCCTGCACATTGGAGTGCCCACGCACCGGGCACAGGCCGGCGCCGGGCTTGCCGATCATGCCGCGCATCAGCATCACATTGGCGATCTCGGAGATCATCGGCACCGCATGGCGGTGCTGCGTCAGACCCATCGCCCAGCACACGATCGTGCGCTTGGAGTCGATCATCATCTTCGCCATCAGCTCCAGCTGCGCGCGATCGACGCCGGTGGCCCCCAGCACAGTGTCGATATCGACTGCCCGCGTCCGGGCCGCGTATTCGCCGAAGTTCGCGCAGTGGGCCGCAATGAAATCGCGATCCACGACGGTGCCGGGCGCGCCGTCGTCGGCCTCCAGCAGGAGCCTGCCCAGGCCCGCGAACAGCGCCATGTCGCCGCCGAGCCGGATCTGCACGAACTCGTCGGCGATCGGGACGCCGTGCCCGACAACCCCGCGCAGCGTCTGCGGATCCCTGAACCGGATCAGCCCGGCCTCGGGCAGCGGGTTGACCGCGATGATCTTGGCACCGTTGGCCTTCGCCTTCTCCAGCACCGGCAGCATCCGGGGATGGTTGGTGCCGGGGTTCTGGCCGGCGATGACGATCAGATCGGCCTTGGTGACGTCCTCGACGGTGACCGAGCCCTTGCCGATACCGATCGCATCGGTCAGCGCGGCGCCCGACGATTCGTGGCACATATTGCTGCAGTCCGGCAGGTTGTTGGTGCCGAAGCTGCGCACCAGCAACTGGTACAGGAACGCGGCCTCGTTGCTGGTCCGCCCGGACGTATAGAACACGGCTTCGTTCGGGCTGCCCAGCGCGCGCAGCTCCTCGGCGATCAGTCGGTAGGCGTCATCCCAGCCGATCGGACGGTAGTGGTCGTCGCCGGGCGCCAATACCATGGGCTCGGCCAGGCGGCCCTGCTTGGACAGCCAGTACTCGGGACGTGCCTGGAGGTCGGCGATCGAGTGCCGGGCGAAGAACCCGGGTGTGAGGACGCGCGTGGTGGCTTCTTCGGCGACGGCCTTGGCGCCGTTCTCACAGAACTCGGCGAGCTTGCGGCCGCCATGTTCCTCCGGCCAGGCGCAGCCCGGGCAATCGAAACCGTGGCGCTGGTTAATCCTGGCCAGCGCCGCGGCGGTGCGGACGGCGCCCATCGACTCCAGCCCGCGTTGCAGCGAGACGAGGACGGCTTTCACGCCGGCGGCCTCGTGTTCGGCGCCCGTGGTGACCACCGCATGTTCGTCGTATACGACGTCGATGTCGCGGTCGCGTCCTGCCTTGAGCGCCATGAACCCAGCCTAGGACGAGTGTGGCGCGCCGAGTACGTGGGTGGTGAATGCAAAACCGCGGGAGTACGCGTCGACCACCGCTCCCTAGGCTTGGAGTCATGCCGACTCGCGTGGCGTCTCTGCTTCCATTTCGATCGACTGCCCGGACCCGACGCCCTGGCCGGCGCCGGCCCGTTGGCGAGTGCTCCTCGATCCGGTCGGGCACCCGGGCGGGGACTACGTGTTCTGCGGGAAGCCGAGTTCGATGCCGCCCCGCGCGCGGGGGTTTGATTGCGCGCCCCGCGCGCGGGGGTCCAGCCAACGGCTGGTGATCGCCTTGCCGCGGGTGAAGAACTGCACACCCTCGATCCCGTGGGCGTGCGCATCGCCGAACAACGAGGCCTTCCAGCCGCCGAAACTGTAGTAGGCCATCGGCACTGGGATCGGTACGTTGATGCCGACCATGCCCACCTCCACCTCGTTCTGGAAGCGCCGGGCGGCGCCGCCGTCGTTGGTGAAGATCGCCGTGCCGTTGCCGTACGGGTTGGAGTTCACCAGGTCCAGTGCCTCGTCATAGGACTCCACGCGCACCACTGACAGCACCGGCCCGAAGATCTCGTCTGTGTAGACGCTCATCTCGGGGGTGACGTGGTCAATCAGCGTGGGGCCGAGCCAGAAGCCGGCTGGGTTTCTATCGGCGCCTGCCTCAGCGCCGACGCCGCGTCCGTCGACGACGATCTTGGCGCCGTCGGCCTCGCCCGCGTCGATATAGGAGGCCACCTTGTCGCGGTGTGCCTTCGTCACCAGCGGGCCCATGTCGGCGCCGCGCGTGCCATCACCGGTCTTGATGCCCTGCGCGCGTTCGGAGATCTTGGCGACCAGGTCATCGGCGATCGGGCCCACGGCAACACAAGCCGAGATCGCCATGCAGCGTTCCCCGGCTGAGCCGAACCCCGCATTGACCATCGCGTCGGCGGCCAGGTCGAGGTCGGCGTCGGGCAGGATCACCGCGTGGTTCTTCGCGCCGCCCAGAGCCTGCACCCGCTTACCGTTGGCAGTTGCGGTGGTGTAGACGTACTGCGCGATCGGCGTTGAGCCGACGAAGCTGACAGATCTGATCGCCTTGTTGGTCAGCACTTCGTCGACGGCGGTCTTGTCGCCCTGCAAAACGTTGAACACGCCGGGCGGCAGGCCGGCCTCCGCCCACAGCTCGGCCAGCCACAGCGACGCCGACGGGTCCTTCTCGGATGGCTTGAGCACCACGGTGTTACCCGCCGCGATTGCGATCGGAAAGAACCACATCGGCACCATCGCCGGGAAGTTGAACGGGCTGATGATGCCGACGGGCCCGAGCGGCTGGCGGATCGAGTGGACGTCGACCTTGGTCGACGCGTTCTCGGTAAAGCCACCCTTGAGCAGATACGGTATGCCGCAGGCGAATTCCACGACCTCCTGGCCGCGGCTGATCTCACCCAAAGCGTCGGAGACCACCTTGCCGTGCTCACTGGTGATGATCCTGGCCAGCTCGCCCTTGCGGGCGTTGAGCTGCTCACGGAAGCTGAACAAGACCTGCGTGCGCTTGGCCAGCGAGGTGTCCCGCCACGCGGGGAACGCCGCCGCGGCCGCGTCGATCACCGCGCGGGCGTCCTCGACGTTGGCGAGCGCGACCGCACCGGTGACCTCGCCCGTCGCCGGGTTGGTCACCGGCGCCGTGTTGCGGCTGGCGCCCGGGAAGGTCCTGTTGTTGATCCAGTGGGTGATGGTGTTGGTCATGCTCACTTTCCGTACTTCGAGAGGTAGTTGGTCATGGTATTCAGTTGGTATCGGGACACTTCGTGAGCGTTCTCGTCTTCGGCGAACACCGAGGACACCATCACTGTGTCGGGCCGGCTGTAGAAGTCGAGTTCGGCTAGGCCGCCGAAGAATTCGTCCCAGTCGACGTCGCCGTCGCCGATCTTGAGGTGCTGATGAACCCGGGCCGGGCTACCAGGCGGGTTGGTGATGTAGCGCAGGCCGTGGCTGCGCCGGTGATCCATGGTGTCCGCGACGTGGACGAGCCTCAGTTTGTCACCGGCAGCGCGGATGATTTCGATCATGTTGCCGCCCATGTGAAAGGTGTGGCAGGCGACGTAGACCATGCCGACATTCGGCGAGTTGACGCCCCGGATGATCCGGACGGCTTCTAACCCGTCCTCGACGAAATCGTCTGGGTGCGGGTCGATTCGCACGTCGATGCCTTCGCGTTCGAATGTCGGCAGCAGTTCCTCCATGGACCGAAAGAAAGCCCGCTCAGACTCTTCGGCGTGCTCGGGCCTGCCGGAGAACTCGGTGTTGATGACGTTCACGCCGAGATCCACCGTGATCTGGATGACCCGCTTCCAGTTGCGCACTGCGGATTCGCGGGCGTCCTCGTCCGGTCCTGACCACCGCAGCACCGGAAGAACCGAGGCGATGCCGACCCCGGCGTCCGCGCACGCCGTGCGGAACTTCCCGACCAGGTCGTCGTCGGCGCGCGGATGGTTGAAGAACGGGATGAAGTCGCGGTGCGGGGTCAGCTGCAGGTATTCGTAGCCGAGTTCAGCGACGAGGCGGGGAAAGTCGAGAAGGTCGTAATCATGGTGAAATGGCGTGGGGTCCAAGGCGATCTTCATCTACGCTCCGATCCTGTCGGCCAGATCCACGCTGACCTCTTCGCCGGTCTCGAGCGACCGCACGCCGGCTTCGCACACCGCCGCGGCCGCATATCCGTCCCAAGCGGTCGGCCCGTCGACGTTGGCTCCGGACGCCACCGCGTCCACCCAGCGCTGCACCTCGATGTCGTAGGCCTGGCCGAAGCGCTCCCGGAAGCCCGGTGTGATGCGCCCGCCCCACACGCCGGGCGCGGATTTGCGTACAAGACCGACGTCCAGGCCGATCATCGCGCTGCCCAGTTCGCCGACCACCTCGGTGCGCACCTCATAGGCCACACCGGTGGTGACGAACAGCTCAACGTCGACGACACGACCGGATTCGGTGCGTAACACCGCAATTTGGGGATCCTGAAGTCCTTGCGGCGCTTGACTGTTCGGTGTTGGCCTGAGGATCTGGATGGACGTGATCTCCTCGCCGAACAGGAATCGGGTGACATCGACCTCGTGCACCAACGAGTCCCTGACGACCATCGGGCTGTCAAAGGTCGGAGGAACGGCCGGGTTGCGGTGCACGCAGTGCATTACCAGGGGCTGCCCGATCTCACCGCCCTCGATGAGGGCCCTGAGTTGGGCGTACTCGCGGTCGAATCGCCGCATGAAGCCCACCTGGATCAGCGGTGTGCCCAATTCGGCCTCGCGCCGAGCGATGTCCAGTGACGTCGATGCGTCGGTGGTGAGGGGCTTCTCGCACAGCACGGGCTTGCGGTGGTCGAAGCACGCGAGCAGCTGCTTTTCGTGTGTGGGGCCCGGTGTGGCGAGCAGCACCGCGTCGACGTCGGCGTCGGCGATCGCATCGAGCGGGTCGGTGACTGTGCGGCATCCCGGGATGTCGGCGGCGATCTGCTCGGCCTTCTCCGGCAGATAATCGTTGACGACGGCAACGCGGGCGCCGCTGATCCTGCTGCTGATGCGTGCGACGTGGTCGGCACCCATCATGCCGACACCTAAAACGGCAATCCTCAAGTCCGTCATGATAACTGCGCTCCTACGTGAATTTCACTGCGGGGATTCCGCATGAGCCGAGGTACCGGCGTGTGCGTTGGGCGATCGGCAGGGGCGCGTCGACGTCGCAGGGGTACATGTCCTGTTCGACGATCGCGAACACGTCGATGCCGAGCTTCTCGATTGCCGCCAGCAGCGGCGGCAGCTCCGGGATGCCACGCGGCGGTTCGGTCATCGCGCCGAGCCTGACCGCCTCACCGAACGGCAGATCTTCGGTCTCCACCTTCGCCCGCACCCGCGGGTCGACCTGCTTGAGGTGCAGGTACCCGATACGCTCGGGCGCGCGCTGGATGATTGCCAGGTTGTCGCCGCCGCAATAGCTGATATGTCCGGTGTCAAGACACAGGTTGACGAAGTCGCCGTCGGTGCCGTCGAGGAACCGGTAGACGTTCTCCTCGGTGTCGACATGGCTGTCCGCGTGTGGGTGGTATTGCGCACGGACACCGTATGTTTCGTACATCGCCTTGCCAAGCTTGTTCATACCCTGGGTCTTGTCGCGCCACTGGTCGGCCGTGAGGCGACGATCCTCCAGCACTTCGCCGGTCGCCGGATCGCGCCACATCTCGGGGATGACCACGACATGTTTTCCGCCCACCGCCGCGGTCAGTTTGGCGGCGTGGTCGATCTGTGTCCACACCGCGTCCCACGAATTGTCCCGGTGCAGATGCTCGAACACCGTGCCCGCCGACAGCTTCAGGTTCCGGGCGGCAAGTTCATCGGACAACTTCTTCGGATCCGTCGGCAAGTAACCGTAGGGGCCCAGCTCGATCCACTGGTAGCCGGACTCGGCCACCTCGTCGAGGAAACGCATGTACGGGGTCTGCTGCGGGTCGTCGGGGAACCACACGCCCCATGAGTCGGGCGCGGAGCCAACGAGGATGGTGCTCAATGAATTAGTCCTTTGAATCGATGGGCTTGAGGTGCGGGCGCTGGACCTTCTTCCACTCCGTGTAGGTCTCATACGCCGCGCGGGTCGACTCGAGGGCCGACACCTGGCTGACCGGAACGTCCCACCATGACCGGCTGTCCGGCGCGTAGATCAGCGGATCGGTCTCGACGTGAATGACAGTGGGGTGATCGTTGGCCTTGGCCACCTTCACGGCGTCGCTGAACTCCGCCGCCGTCGTCACCTTGATCACCTCGGCGCCCAGGCTGGCCGCGTTGGCCGCCAGGTCGACGGGGAGCTTGGCACCTGTCAGCCGGCCCGACTCGTCGCGGTAGCGGTACGC
Organism: Mycobacterium sp.; assembly: GCA_036263935.1. Classification (GTDB taxonomy): domain Bacteria; phylum Actinomycetota; class Actinomycetes; order Mycobacteriales; family Mycobacteriaceae; genus Mycobacterium. The sequence continues at coordinate 7,162 of DATARY010000012.1, read as the reverse complement.
GGTACCGAATCGCTGCGAGCCCAACGACTCTGACAGCGAGCCGATCGACGCGAAGCCGTGGTTCTGCACCAACACGAGGATGACCTTGACGCCCTCCTGTACCGCGGTGACCAGTTCGGTCGCCATCATCAGGTAGGAGCCGTCGCCGACCATCACGAATACATCGCGGTCGGGGCTGGCCATCCGCACGCCGATGCCGCCCGCCACTTCGTATCCCATGCACGAGTAGCCGTACTCGACGTGGTATCCCTTGCGGTCCCGCGTGCGCCACAGCTTGTGCAGGTCGCCGGGCATCGAGCCGGCGGCGCAGACCACGACGTCGCGAGGATCTGACAACGTGTTCACCAGCCCGATCACCTGGCTCTGGGTCAGTGCGCCGCGGTCGTCGACGCGGTATGCCGTGGTGACGGTTTCGTCCCATTGATGCGCCAGTTCGGCTGTGCGAGCCCGGTATTCATCGCTGGTGCGGTAATCGAGCGTTTCGGACAGCATCTCGATCGCCTGGCGGGCGTCGGCCAGCACGGACAGCCCGCCCTGCTTGCCCGCGTCGAAGGAGGCCACGTTGATGTTGACGAACCGCACGTCGGGATCGTTGAACGCGGTCCGCGACGCGCTGGTGAAATCGCCATAGCGGGTGCCGATTCCGATCACCACGTCGGCCTCGGCGGCCAGCGCGTTGGCGGCTGTGGTGCCGGTGGAGCCGACTGCGCCGACAGATTGGGGGTGGTCGTAGGGGAGTGAGCCCTTGCCCGCCTGCGTCTCGGAAACGGGAATGCCGGTTCGTTCGGCGAACGTGGCCAACGCGTCGCCGGCGCCCGAGTAGATGACGCCGCCGCCGGCCACGATGAGCGGCCGCTTCGCTGACCGAATGACTTCGGCAGCCCGGGCAATCACCGACCGTTCGGGAACTGGGCGCGCGACATGCCAAGTGCGTTCGGCGAATAGGGATTCCGGCCAATCGAAGGCCTCAGCCTGCACATCCTGGGGCAGCGCGATGGTCGCCGCTCCGGTCTCGACCGGATCGGTCAACACCCGCATCGCCCCGAGAAGAGCCGAGGGCAGCTGCTCGGGTCGCCAGACCCGGTCGAAGAAGCGTGACAGGGGTTTGAACGCGTCGTTGACGGTCACCTCGTTGTCGTGCGGGAGCTCGAGCTCCTGCAGCACCGGCGCGCTGACGCGGGTGGCGAAGGTGTCCGACGGCAGCAGGAGAACCGGTAGCCGGTTGATGGTGGCCAGCGCTGCACCGGTCAACATGTTCGTCGAGCCCGGCCCGATGCTGGCGGTCACGGCCCACGCCTGCAGACGATCCTTCTGTCGTGCGTACGCCGCGGCGGTGTGCACCATGGCTTGCTCGTTGCGGCCCAACACATATCGCAGCCGGGGCTCGGCGGCGGCGACTTCCGCTTCCAGCAGCGCCTGACCAATGCCGGCCACGTTGCCGTGGCCGAAGATGCCCAAACAGCCGGCGAAGAACCGCTCGCGCTCTTCATCGCGCTCGACGAACTGATGGGCCAGGAACCGAACGGTGGCCTGCGCGACGGTCAGTCGTACCGTCGGTTCGCCCTGCGGCGACTTGTACACGGATGCTTTGGAAACCACGTCAATCTCCTCGTTGATGCAGAGGCAGCCGGGGGTCGACATCCTGGTGTTCCCAGGTGCCGCGCAGCCAGGCGTGCTCGGGATCGTCGACGATCTTCCAGGCCCGTTCCTCGCCGGGCCCGGCCATCACGTTGAGGTAGTACATGTGGTATCCCGGCGCGGCCACCGACGGGCCGTGGTAGCCGTGCGGGACGAGCACGACGTCACCGTCGCGGACCTCCTCGAGTACTTCGATCGGGCGTTGCGGAGTGCCGTACACCCGGTGGTAGCCGAAACCGCGTGAATCAGCCGGAGCGCCACCGGGCGCGACATCGGGTCCGCGCCCCGAATGGATTTCGAAGTAGTAGATCTCCTCGAGCTGTGATTCGACCGGCGAGTCCTCGTCGTGCTTGTGCGCAGGGTAGCTCGACCAGTTGCCGCCCGGCGTGATCACCTCACACGCGATCAACGAGTCGGCCTCGAAAACACCTGCGGTGCCGAAGTTGTGCACCTGGCGACTGCAGTTGCCGGTACCGCGCAGCTCGACTGGCACGTCGGCGGCGGCCATCCGCCGATTCGGCAGTTGTCGTTTGGCGCGGGCGCCACAGATCGCGAACCGGCCTTCGCCGCGCAGTGTGAAGGTGCTGTGCACACCGATATAGACCATGTCGGCGGGCCCGTCGAAAACCGCTGCGCGCGGGGACAGTTCGAAGGCCTGGCCGCCGGCCTCGATGGTTCCTCCGCCCGACAACGGCAGGACCATCACCTCGGTGTCCGCGGTTGGCAGCGTGAGTTCCGGCGGCGACCCCAGTTCCACCACCTTCAGGCTCGCCTCGGTCCAGCCGGCTGACTCTGGGGTGACGTCGACCGTGTACGGGGGAGTGGCGCTGTGCGCGGGGATGTAGAACTTGCTGTGCATTCTCTCTCCTTACCCGTGGTTCCCCCGCCCTTGGGGCGGTTGGTGCCCCCAGCGCTCGCCCAGGTCCTCACCATCGATACAGCGGTCGCGACCGCGGAGCTGACATCGTCGTCGGCCGGGTAGAGCAGGGTGCGGCCAACGATGAGCCCGCGCACAGACGGCAGCCCAAGCGCCTTCTCCCAGCCGGCGAACGCCTCGTCCGGATCGGCGGGATCGCCGCCCAGCAGCAGAGTCGGCAGCGTCGTCGACTCCATCACCCGGTCCATCTCATCGACCACCGGCAGCTTCAACCAGGTGTACGCCGACGTCGAGCCAAGCCCCTGGCAAATGTGAATGGACTTGATCACCGCGTCGGGTGACAGGTCGTTGTGGATCTTGCCGTCGACGCGGGTGGACATGAACGGCTCGACCATCGCGATCAACCCATACGAGGCGAGCTCGTCGATCGCTCGCGCGCACGCCTCGAGGGTGGACGCGGTGCCGGGATCGTCGAGATCGATGCGGCACAGCATCTTTCCGCCGTTCGTCCGCGCTGCGGCGGTCGCCGCGGCGGTGGCCGCCGTCATCCTGTCGTCGAGCTCGAACTGCGCGCCGGCCAGGCCGCCGCGGTTCATCGACGAGAAGACGACCTTGTCCTCCAGCGCACCGAGCAGGAGCAGGTCGTCGAGGATGTCGGCGGTGGCCAGGACACCGTCGACTCCCGGATCTGCCAGCGCGGCCTGAAGCCGGTCGAGCAGATCGGTGCGGCTGTTCATCGCGGTGGGCCGCGAGCCCACCGCCAGAGCGCCGCGAGCGGGGTGGTCGGCGGCAACGATCATCAGCCTGCTGTCGCCGCGGGTCGTCGGCCGGGTCGTACGGGCCTGCCACGCCCGGGTGATGGCGGCGGGGTCGGTGGCCCGCAGATCAGAGATCGCCGAGTAGTCCTTGCACAGTGGCTGGTTAGACATTGACGGCCTCCACCGCGGTCTGCTCGGCGAGCGTCGCGACCTCGGCTGCCGTAGGCATCGCGGTCGAGCATTCGAGCCGGGACGCCACGATGGCGCCGGCGGCGTTGGCGTAGCGCAGGGTCTTCTCCAGTGGCCACCCTTGCAGCAGGCCGTGGCACAGGCTGCCGCCGAATGCGTCACCTGCGCCGAGGCCATTGACCACGTCGACGTCGTTGGGCGACACCATGACCGACGAGTGCCGGGTCTTGCCGAGCACGCCGCGCGGACCCTGTTTCACGATGGCCAGCTCAACGCCGAGGTCCAGAAGCGCATCGGCTGCCTTGTTCGGATTGCGTTCCCCGACCGCGATCTCGCATTCTTCGCGGTTGCCTACTGCTACGGTGACGTGCCGCAGCGCGCGCTGCACCTGCCCGGTTGCCGCGGCGGGTGATTCCCAGAACATTGGGCGGTAGTCAAGATCGAGGACCGTGAACTGGGTCCGGTCGCGCGTCTCCCACGCGGCGAAATGCGCACTGCGGCTGGGCTCTTCGGACAGGCCGGTCACTGTCGACCAGTACAGCCGCGCGGATCGCACCGCGTCGGTGTCGATCTCGCCGGCGCGGATCTGCAGGTCGGGCGTGCTGGGGCGGCGGTAGAAGTAGAGCGGAAAGCTGTCGGGCGGAAAGATCTCGCAGAATGTGACGGGTGTCGGGTATTCGTTGTGCGTGGCCACGTACCGGTTGTCCACGCCCAGCCTCGCGAGCTCGGCGCGGACGAACGCTCCGAACGGGTCGTCCCCTACGCCGGAGATCAGTGCTGCGCGGTTGCCCAGCCGCGCCGTGGCTACCGACACGTTGGCGGCGCTGCCGCCCAGGAACTTGCCGAATGTTTCGACGTCTTCCAGGCCGACACCGATCTGGAGGGGATAGATGTCCACGCCGCATCGCCCGATGGCGAGGACATCAATTGGCTGCGTCGTACTCAAATGCCAGCCTCCCGGCGGTAGGTGATTGCTCGGTATCGAGAGTGCCCCGCATCACTCGGCGCTGTCAATACTTTGTCCTGACATTCTATCTTTCGATCATACGATGTTAGGATGCGGCTACTGCTGTCTGGTCCAACCCGAGATCGGAGACGACGTGCCGCTGACGGTGGAGCTCGACAGGTCTAGCCCTGTTCCGCTCTACTATCAGCTCGCCCAGGCGATCGAGGCGGCGATCCGTGACGGCGAACTCGCGCCGGGTGACCGCTTCGAGAACGAACTCGCGCTGGCCAAGCGGCTGACGTTGTCGCGGCCGACGACGCGGCGCGCCATTCAGGAACTCGTCGACAAGGGCCTGTTGGTGCGTAAGCGGGGGGTGGGCACACAAGTTGTGCAAAACCCCGTGCATCGCCGCGTCGAGTTGACCAGCCTGTTCGACGACCTGGCCCGCGCCGGCCAGGAGCCCACCACGCAATTGCTCGATTACAGCGTCGGCGCGCCCGACGAGGAGGTCGCACGTGAACTCAGCCTGTCCGACGATCGCGAGGTAGCGTCGATCCACCGGTTGCGCTGCGCCAACGGTGAACCACTCGCGGTGATGACCAACCACCTTCCGGTCGAGATCGCGCCGGACCCCGAGGAGCTGGAGACAACCGGCTTGTACCAATCGCTGAGGGCGCGCGGAGTGCACATCCGGCTTGCCCGCCAGCGCATCGGCGCCCGCGGCGCCACTCGCCCCGAGGCCCGGCTGCTCGACGAGAAACCCAACGCGCCGCTGCTCACCATGGCACGCACTGCGTTCGACGATTCGGGCAGGGCGGTCGAGTTCGGCATCCATTGCTATCGCGCGTCGCGCTACTACTTCGACACCACCCTCGTCGACCGCTAGCGGATCGGCCGGCCGTCCGTGCCGAAGAAGTGAATGTGGTCGGGCACCGGCTGCAGCCGAAGGCGGCTGCCCCGCTGGGGCGGGTCGAGCCCGTCGGTGCGGGCGATCATCGTCGTCGCGCTGTCGACGATGCCGCCGTACACATAGGCGTCTGCGCCCAGCTCTTCGACGACATCAACCTCGATCTCAACACCGAGGCGGCTTACCTCGAGGTGCTCGGGGCGGATGCCGACGACGACGTCGGGCCCACTGACCCCGCGGGGCGCTCGAATTTCCCAGCCGCCCAACATAACCGAACCGTCGAGCACCGGCAGGGTGAAGAGGTTCATCGCCGGTGAACCGATGAACCCGGCGACGAAGACGTTGGCGGGATCGCGGTAGAGCTCACGCGGCGCCGCACACTGCTGCAGGACCCCGTCACAAAGCACGGCGACGCGGTCGCCCATGGTCATCGCCTCGACCTGAACGTGAGTGACGGAGATCGTGGTGGTGCCGAGCCGGCGTTGCAGCGCGGCGATCTGATTGCGCGTCTGCAGCCGAAGCTGGGCGTCGAGATTGGACAGCGGCTCGTCCATCAGGAACACCTCGGGGCGGCGCACGATGGCGCGGCCCATCGCGACCCGCTGACGTTGTCCGCCCGACAGGTCCTTGGGTTTGCGGTCCAGGTGGGCCTGTAGGTCGAGCAGCCGCGCCGCGTCGAGTACGCGGCTGCGGATCTCGGCTCTGGGGATGCGGCCGACCTTCAACGCGAACGCCAGGTTCTGTGCGACGGTCATGTGTGGGTAGAGCGCGTAGTTCTGGAACACCATTGCGATGTCACGGTCCTTGGGGTCGGCGTCGGTCACGTCGCGCTCGCCGATGCGAATGCGCCCCGAATCCACCGGCTCAAGCCCGGCCACCATCCGCAACGACGTGGACTTGCCGCAGCCGGACGGCCCGACCAGGACCAGGAATTCGCCGTCGCCTACGGTCAGGTCGAGGGAATCCACGGCAGGACGGGACGTCCCCGGGTACCGCCGGGTCGCGCGTTGGAAGCTGACCGAAGCCACTGAATACCTACCTACCGTCCACCGAATCCCGTGACGGCGATGCCACGCACGAACGCCCGTTGCGCAATGCTGTAGACGAGCACAAGGGGCAGCAAGATCAGGATCGAAGCGGCCATCAAAACCGGCCAACGGGAGACGTATTGGCCCTGCATCCACACCAGTCCGAGGTTCAGTGTCGCGATGCTCTGGCGCTGAATCATCACCAGCGGCCACAGAAAGTCGTTCCAGACGTTCACCCAGGTGAGCACGGCGAGCACCATGATCGCGGGTTTGGTCTGCGGCAAGAGGATCCGCCAATAGATCTGCCATGGCGTGCAGCCGTCCAGGATGGCCGCCTCCTCGAGATCGGTTGGCAGGGTGCGGAAGAACTGGCGCATGAGGTAGGTCCCGAACGCGCTGCCGAACAGTCCGGGCACGATCATCGCCCACGGGGTGTCGGTCCACCCGAACACCCGCATCAGAATGAACTGCGGGATCACCGTCACCGTCAGCGGCACCATCAACGTGCCCAGGTACAGGACGAACAATGTGTCGCGGCCACGGAAGGGCAGCCGCGCGAACGCATATCCGGCAAGCGAGCAGAAGAAGACCTGGCCCGCAGTCACGCATCCGGCGTACAGCACGGTGTTGAGGAACATCCGCCAGAATGGCATCAATGCGAACACGTCGCCGTAGTTGGACCATTGCGGATGCGACGGCACCAGGGTCGGCGTAGCGACCTCCGACTCCTTCTTCAACGATCCCGACAGCGCCCACAGAATCGGAAACAGCGCACACCATGCCACCGCGATCAGCGCGGCATATAGTGCAACGCCACGC
>DATARY010000007.1:0-24980 GCA_036263935.1 Mycobacterium sp. | reverse complement strand
TACGTCCTTGGAGTCCAGCTCGCCGTGACGCGAACACTTCGCCGACCAGCCGTCCGGCCGCACCTGGACCACCATCCGGCGCCCGCACTCCGCGCAGAACCGGGGTGGCTCCAGGCCGAGCCGGGCTGTGGTCGGTACCGCCCCGCCCGCGGGCTCGCCAGTGTAGACGTTGAACCTCGCCGTCATTTATAGGCTGGCGTTGAGCGCCTTGATCGGCATCTGCAGCTCGTCGAGCAGCTCCAGGTCGGCCTCGGCCGGCCTTCCCAGTGTGGTCAGGTAATTGCCGACGATGACCGCGTTGATTCCGCCGAGAATGCCCTTCTTGGCGCCGAGGTCGCCGAGCGTGATCTCACGGCCGCCCGCGAACCGCAGCATGGTGCGCGGCAGCGCGAGCCGGAAGGCGGCGACGGCCTTCAGCGCCTCCGCCGCGGGCAGCACGTCGAGCTCGCCGAACGGCGTGCCCGGCCGCGGATTGAGGAAGTTCAGCGGCACCTCGTCGGGGTCGAGCTCGGCCAGGTTGGCCGCGAATTCCGCCCGCTGCTCGAGGGTTTCGCCCATGCCGAGAATGCCACCACAGCACACCTCCATGCCGGCCTCACCGACCATCGACAGCGTGTCCCAGCGCTCCTCCCAGGTGTGGGTGGTGACGACGGTGGTGAAGAACGACCGAGCGGTCTCCAGGTTGTGGTTGTAGCGATGCACGCCCATTGCGGACAGCTGGTCGACCTGCACCTGGGTCAGCATGCCCAGCGAGCAGGCGATCTGGATGTCGACCTCATTGCGAATCGCCTCAATTCCCGCCGCGACCTGTGCGAGCAGCCGCTCATCGGGTCCGCGCACCGCGGCGACGATGCAGAATTCCGTTGCTCCGGTCTTGGCGGTCTGCTTGGCAGCTTCCACCAGGCTGGGGATGTCCAGCCAGGCGCTACGCACCGGCGACGCGAAAAGCCCCGACTGCGAACAGAAGTGGCAGTCCTCGGGGCATCCGCCGGTCTTGAGGCTGATGATGCCTTCGACCTCGACGTCGGGTCCGCACCACGCCATGCGCACCTGGTGCGCCAGCGCCAACAGCTCATCGAGCCGGTCGTCGGGCAGCTGGAGCACCCGCAGTGTCTGGTCCTGGTCGAGGCCCTCGCCGCGGTCCAGTACCTGCTCGCAGGCCTCCGCCAGAATGTCGCTCACGTGTTGCCCTTCATCGCGTCTTGAACGGTGTTCAGGTTAGGGTACCGGTGTGCAGCTCCACAAACGCGACGTGGTCGAGGCGGCGACGACGCTACTGGACAGCTACGGAATCGCCGATCTGACGATGCGGCGGCTGGCCCGCGAGCTCGACGTCTCCCCCGGCGCGCTGTACTGGCATTTCGCCAACAAGCAGCAACTGCTCGGCGCGGTCGCCGACCGCATTCTGCAATCCGTCGACGGTGTGCCCGGAGGCTGGCGGCACCGGGTCACCGGCATCTGCCGAGCGCTGCGCGATGCACTGCTGTCACACACCGACGGCGCCGAGCTGGTCTCGGCCAGCTTCGCGGCCGGGCAGTCGCAGGCGATGGCGCGGGTCCTGCAGCGGCTGGGTGACGCTGCTGAGGAGGCCGGCGTCGAACCTGAGCATGCCGAGCTGGCCGCCCGCACGGTCGTGTATTACGTGCTGGGCTTTACCGCCGACGAGCAGTCACGGCTGCAGTGGGACGCCGCCGGCGCGTTGGGCGACGAGCAATCGGTGCTCACTGAAGATCCCAGCGCCCGGTTCGCATTCGGGCTGCGGCTGCTGATAGACGGCATCGCCGCGCACAGCGAGAGCGACGTTTTGCAGACAAAGTTCGAGGCGGGCATCTGCAAAACGTAGATTTCGTCGGATGTCGGACGGTGCGGCTAGCGTCCCGGACGTGATCACCGTCGACGAGGTGCGCCCGATCGCCTTGTCGCTGCCAAGGTCCTACGAGGTGGTGGTGCGCGACCGGATCAAATTCCGCGTCGGGCGCCTCGTCTACCTGGCGTTCTCGCGTGACGAGACGGTGATGGGGTTCGGCTTCCCCAAGGAGGAACGCGCCGCACTGGTCGCCTCCGAGCCCGAGAAGTTCATGCTGCCAAGCAAATCGGACATGAGATACAACTGGGTCCTGGTTCGGCTCGACGCGATCGAACTCGAGGAGTTGCGCGAGCTGGTTATCGACGCGTGGCGGATGTGCGTGCCGAAGAACGTTGCAGATTCCGTCAATTGATGGGGTGCTCGACGCGCTTGTTGCCGTCCCAGCGGCGCAGCCCTACGACAGTGCCGGCGATCTCCTGCGGCTTGCCCGCAATCCGCACCGCCTGGCCCATCTGGCGGGGAACGACGCGCCGCGCCATCGTGATGTGCGCGGTCCACTCGTCCGGCAGCGCGTTGGCCATCGGGCCGGGGTGCAGGTGCGGCAGGCATAGCCGGTGAATGTCGGCGTGCAATTCCAGCAACGCGGCGGTGGGTACAAGCAGCCGCGCAAGCACGGCCTTGGTGCGGCCGAAGAACAGCGGCGCGCCGATTCGGCACGGGAACTGAAGGCGGGCCGCCAGCGGCCGCAGCAGCTCATCCACGTCGGGGTCGATCCGCTCGGCGACGGTCAGCGTCGCGTGCGGCCGGCTGGCAGGCGCCTGGCTCGGGATCCCCGCCTCGCGCAGCGCGTCCCAGATCTGCCGGACGGTCGCCTCGGTATCGGGATCGAAGACAAGCTCGATGGAGTGAACCATCTAACCCAGCCCAGCAACCCAGTGCGGGTCGAATGCCGCCTTGCTCATCGACGCGAATTCGTCGGCGCTCAGGGATCCTGCGTCCGCGGGCAGCACCGCGCGCAGCGGGGCCAGCCGGCCGAGTGCATCGCGATTCCCCGCCTCGGCCAGGTCCGGCTCACGGGGCCACGCGCCAATCACTATGCCGGCACACGAAAGATTATGTGAAGCAAGCGCTTCCAGCGTCAGCGCGGTGTGGTTCAACGTACCCAGCCCCGGCCTGACGACCACCAGCACCGGCGCGGTGAGGTCGCGTGCCAGGTCGCGCAGCGTCACCCCGTCGCCCCCGAGTTCGACGAGCAGGCCTCCGGCGCCCTCGACCAGGGTGAGCCGGCCCGGCCGGTCGACCGCGTGCACGGAGGCCCCCAGCTCGGCACGGGTCGGCAGTGCCAGCCCGACACGCTCGGCCGCCGCGGCGGGGGCCAACGGCTCGGGAAACGTTGCGATGCGGTGCAGTTCGGTGACACCCGACAACCGCGCGACCTCAGCGAGGTCGTCGTCACCGTCCGCACTGCCGGTTTGCACGGGTTTGCACACCGCGACGTCGATCCCGGCGAGTCGCGCATGACACGCCAGCGCCGCGGCGGCCACCGTCTTGCCGACGCCGGTATCGGTGCCCGTGATGATGAGGACGCTCACTGGGATTGGATGTCGCCGGCCGGGCGGCTCCGGCGAGAAGACAGCACTTCCGTGAGAACCTCACGCGCCAAAGTCATCTCGTCCTCGGACAGCGACGCGCGCGCGGTTAACCGCAGCCGTGACGTACCCGCAGGAACCGTCGGCGGACGGAAACAGCCGACCCGCACGCCGCGCTCCATACACGCCACCGCGGCGGCCAGCGCAACCTCCGGCTCACCCAGAATCACCGAGACCACAGCGGACTGCGGGCGCTCAGGAACCCCGCACACCCCAGCTAGCGTCTCGGCGTGTCGCAGCACCACCTGCGCGCGCCACGGCTCGTCGATCAGTACCCGCAGCGCCGCCCACGCGGCGCCGACCGCAGCGGGCGCAAGCCCGGTGTCGAAGATGAACGGCCGCGCGGCGTCGATCAGGTGCTCGCGCACCGCGGCCGGGCCCAGCACGACCCCGCCCTGGCTGCCCAGCGCCTTGGACAGCGTCGCGGTCATCACCACGTCGGGCGTCCCGGCCAGGCCCACCTCGTGCAGCAGCCCGCGGCCGCCGCTGCCCCGCACCCCAAGCCCGTGGGCCTCGTCGACGATCAGCAGCGCACCGTGCCGCTGACACACCTCGTGCAGCGCCCGAAGGGGTGCCAGCACCCCGTCGGCGGAGAACACCGAGTCGGTGACAACGACGGCGCGCTCCTCGTCGCGCGCGGCCAACGCGCGCTCGACAGCCGAGACGTCGCGGTGCGGCGTCACCGCCACCCGAGCACGCGACAGCCGGCAAGCGTCCACCAACGACGCATGGCCGAGCGCGTCCGACACCAGCAGCGAACCCGCACCCGACAACGCGACGACGGCACCCAGGTTCGCGGTGTAGCCCGACGAGAACACCAGTGCCGACTCTGCACCGACGAACGCCGCGAGCGCGTTTTCAAAACCTTCGTGTAGCTCGGTGTTGCCGGTGACCAGCCGCGAGCCGGTGGAGCCGGCTCCCCATGTGCGCAGCGCCTGCACACCGCCGTCGATCACGTCTGGATGCTGCGAGAGGCCGAGGTAGTCGTTGGAGGCCAGGTCCAGCTCGGCGCCGACCGGCGGGCGCGCCCGCAGGGATCGCCGCAGCCCGGCCGTGATGCGCTCATGTTCGACCTCGTCGAGCCAGGCCAGCGGGGATAGGCCCGTGCGTGTCACACCCGATCCTCCTGCGCTGCCGGAACTTGAACGGTGTTCAGGTTAGCGCACGGGCGACACCGACCATCGCCGAGGCGATCTGCGCGATTTCCGCGTCGGTGCAGATGTATGGCGGCATGGCGTAGACGAGGTTGCGGAACGGCCGCAGCCAGATCCCGTGCTCCAGCGCGGCGGGCGTCGCGACTCGCAGGTCGACCGGCCGCTCCATCTCGATCACGCCGATCGCCCCGAGCACGCGCACCTCGGCGACGCCCGGCAGCGTCGCGGCGGGCGCGAGACCGTCCCGCAGGCCCGCCTCGATCGCGCGAATCCGTGACCGCCAGTCGCCGGCGAGCAGCAGCTGCACCGACGCCACCGCCACCGAGCACGCCAGCGCGTTGGCCATGAACGTCGGGCCGTGCATCAACGCGCCGGGCTCGTGCGTGCTGATGGTGTGCGCGAGCTCGCCCGTGCACAACGTCGCGGCTAACGTGATGTAGCCGCCGGTGAGTGCCTTACCGACGCACATGATGTCCGGCGTCACACCGGCGTGATCGGCCGCGAACAACTCGCCGGTGCGGCCGAAGCCGGTGGCGATCTCATCGAAGATCAGCAGCACACCGTGGCGATCGCACGCCTGGCGCAGGTCGGTCAGATATCGCGGGTCGTGAAACCGCATGCCGCCAGCGCCCTGGACGACGGGCTCGACGATCACCGCCGCCAGCTCGTCGGCGCGTTCGGACAGCTGCCTCTCGAATGACTCGCTGTAGGCGGGGTCGTACTCCGTCGGCACCTGCGGCGCGAACTCCTGACGAGCCAGCACGTCCGTCCAGAGCGAATGCATCCCCCCGTCCGGGTCGCAGACGCTCATCGGCGTGAACGTGTCACCGTGGTAGCCGCCGCGCCACGTCATCAGCCGATGCTTGTCGCGCCGGCCGAAGCCGCGCCAATACTGCAGCGCCATCTTCACAGCGACCTCGACCGAGACCGACCCCGAGTCGCTGAAGAACACGGTGTCAAGGCCCTGTGGAGTGATCTCGACGAGTAATTGCGCCAACCGCGCGGCGGGTTCGTGGGTCAACCCGCCGAACATGACGTGGTTCATCGTCGCCATCTGGTTGCCGATCGCCGCGTCGAGGACCGGGTGGCCATGGCCGTGAATGGCGGTCCACCACGAGCTCATCGCGTCGAGCACCTCGACCGGGCGGCCTCCGTCGATCACGGTCAACCACGCGCCGCGGGCGCCAACGGCCACGACGGGCGCCAGCGCCTCGGCGCCGATGGTGCTGTAGGGATGCCAGATGTGGGCGGCGTCGATAGCGCTAATCTCGTCGGTCGTCAGCGCGGGCACGGAATCCGAGCCTAATGGTTTGCTCACCGGCTGTGACGCGTCGGAGGTGCCATGAGCAGGCAGGTGTTCTTCGGTAGATTGGCCGTCGACCATGATGACCCTTGCCCCCTCCCGGTCGGCGCCCGCCACCGATCCGGGCTGCGCACCACGCGCCGAAATGAGGGCCCGAAACCCGGGTTTCTATCGGCACGACCTGGACGGTCTGCGCGGCATTGCGATCGCACTTGTTGCGATGTTTCATGTGTGGTTCGGCCGGGTTTCCGGTGGTGTCGATGTCTTCCTGGCGCTGTCCGGATTCTTCTTCGGCGGGCGACTGCTGCGTACCGCGCTGACGCCGGGCGCACCGCTGTCGCCGGTCCCGGAGGTCACCCGATTGGTTCGCCGGCTGTTGCCCGCGCTCGTCGTGGTGCTTGCTGTGTCGGCCGTGCTTACCATCGTCATCCAACCGGAGACGCGCTGGGAGACATTTGCTGACCAAAGCCTGGCGAGTCTTGGTTACGTCCAGAACCGGGAGTTGGCCGAAACCGCGTCGAACTATCTTCGCGCCGGTGAGGCCGTCAGTCCGCTGCAGCACATCTGGTCGATGTCGGTGCAGGGCCAGTTCTACATCGGTATTCTCGCGCTGATCTTCACGTTCGCCTATTTTTTCCGTGAGCGTCTCGGCGAGTTCCTGCGGATTTCGTTCGTGGCGTTGCTGACCGCCCTGACCATCGCGTCGTTCGGCTACGCGATATTTGCCCACGACGCCGACCAGGCCACCGCCTACTACAACAGCTTCGCCAGGGCGTGGGAACTGCTATTGGGCGCGCTGGTCGGCGCCCTTGTGCCCTATGTCCGCTGGCCGATGTGGCTGCGGACGACGGTCGCGGTGGTCGCCTTGGCAGCGATCCTGTCGTGCGGCGCGCTGATCGACGGCGTCAAGGAGTTCCCCGGGCCGTGGGCGCTGGTGCCGGTCGGCGCCACCATGCTGTTCATCCTGTCCGCCGCCAACCGGCAGGCCGAAACCCGGTTGCCCGCCCCCAACCGGCTGCTGGCCACCGCACCGTTCGTCTCGCTGGGCGCGATGGCGTACTCGCTGTACCTGTGGCACTGGCCGCTGCTGATCTTCTGGCTGTCCTACACCGAGAAGGCGCGTGTCAACTTCGTGGAGGGCGCCATCGTGCTGCTGATCGCGGGCGCGCTGGCGCGGCTGACCACCCGCTACGTCGAGAACCCGTTGCGATACCGTCGCGCGCCGAAGCCCGCGTCGGCCGTCACGATCCCGCTGCGGGCGCGGTTGCGCAGGCCCACGATCGTCCTGGGCTCGATCGTCGGGCTGCTTGGCGTGGCACTGACGGCGACGTCGTTCACCTGGCGCGAGCACGTCACCGTGCAGCGCGCCAGTGGCAAAGAGCTGGCTGGACTTTCAACGGTGGACTACCCGGGTGCCCGCGCTCTGCTCAACAACGCGAGGGTGGCCAAGCTGCCAATGCGCCCGACCGTGCTGGAGACTAGGGAGGACCTGCCGAGAACCACCCTCGACGGCTGCATCGCCAATTTCGACAGCACCGACGTCATCAACTGCACCTACGGCGACAAGTCGGCGACACGCACCATCGCGCTGGCCGGCGGTTCGCACGCCGAGCACTGGATCACCGCGCTCGATCAGCTGGGGCTGATGTATCACTTCAAGGTCGTCACCTACCTGAAGATGGGCTGCCCGCTGACGACTGAGTCGGTGCCATTGGTGATGGGCGACAACCGCCCATACCCGAAGTGCCACGACTGGAACCAGAAGGTGATGTCCGAGCTCATCGCCGACCACCCGGATTTCGTGTTCACCACGGCGACCAGGCCGTGGAACATCAAACCCGGCGACGTCATGCCCGCCACCTACATCGGCATCTGGCAAGAGTTTTCCGACCACAACATTCCGATCCTCGCAATGCGCGATACACCGTGGCTGGTGCGCAACGGACGGCCGTTCTTCCCCGTCGACTGTCTGGCCGACCGCGGTGACGCTAACACCTGCGGGATCAAGCGATCCGACGTACTGTCGGATCACAACCCAACATTGGATTTCGTCGCGCAGTTCCCGCTTTTGAAGCCGCTCGACATGAGCGACGCGGTGTGCCGCAAGGACATCTGCCGCGCGGTGGAGGGAAACGTGTTGCTATATCGCGACGCTCACCACATTTCGACCACTTACATGCGCACCATGACCGCAGAGCTCGGACGTCAGATCGGCGCCGCCACCCAATGGTGGGTCGGCTGATGTCGTCGGTCGAGCCGTCCTCGGTACCCACCGTCTGGCCGGGTACCCCCTATCCGCTGGGTGCCACGTATGACGGCGCAGGGACGAACTTCTCACTGTTCTCCGAGGTGGCCGATCGGGTGGAGTTGTGCCTGATCGCGAAGGACCGCAGCGAGGAGCGCATCAACCTCGACGAGGTTGACGGCTTCGTATGGCACTGCTATCTGCCCACCGTTACCCCTGGCCAGCGTTACGGGTTTCGCTTGTACGGGCCGTGGGATCCGGCGGCCGGGCATCGTTGCGATCCGAGCAAGCTGCTGCTGGATCCGTACGGCAAGTCCTTCCACGGCGACTTCGAGTTCAGCCAGGCGTTGTTCTCGTACGACCTGAAAGCCGACGACCCGGCGTCGGGCGGCACGCCTCCGATGGTGGACTCGTTGGGGCACACGATGACCAGCGTGGTGATCAACCCGTACTTCGATTGGGCTTCGGATCGCCCGCCGCGCACGCCGTACCACGAGACCATCATCTATGAGGCGCACGTCAAGGGCATGACACAGACGCATCCGGGCATCCCGGAGGAACTGCGCGGCACCTACGCGGGCCTGGGTCATCCGGTGATCATCGATCACCTAAAGTCGTTGAACGTCACCGCGATCGAGCTGATGCCGACGCACCAGTTCATGCACGACCATCGGCTACTGGACCTGGGGCTGCGAAACTACTGGGGCTACAACACTTTCGGCTTCTTCGCACCGCACCACCAGTACGCGGCAAACCAAAACGCCGGCGGTGCGGTCGCCGAGTTCAAGACGATGGTCCGATCGTTTCACGAGGACGGTATCGAGGTGATCCTCGATGTCGTCTACAACCACACGGCCGAGGGCAACCACCTCGGTCCGACGATCAACTTCCGCGGCATCGACAACGCGGCGTATTACCGACTGGCCGATGGCGATGAGAAGTTCTACAAGGACTTCACGGGCACCGGCAACAGCCTCAACGCGCGCCACCCGCACACCCTCCAGCTGATCATGGACTCGCTGCGGTACTGGGTGCTGGAGATGCATGTCGACGGGTTCCGCTTTGACCTGGCCGCGACGCTGGCCCGTGAGTTCTACGATGTCGACCGGCTGTCCGCATTCTTCGACATCATCCAGCAGGACCCGGTGATCAGCCAGGTCAAGCTGATAGCCGAGCCGTGGGACATCGGCGAGGGCGGCTACCAGGTCGGGAACTTTCCCGGGCTGTGGACGGAGTGGAACGGGAAGTATCGCGACACCGTGCGCGACTACTGGCGAGGCGAGCCCGCAACTCTCGGCGAGTTCGCGTCGCGACTGACCGGCTCGTCGGACCTGTACGAGGCCACCGGGAGGCGGCCCAGCGCCAGCATCAACTTCGTCACGTGCCACGACGGTTTCACGCTGGCCGACCTGGTGTCCTACAACGAGAAACACAACGAGGCCAACGGCGAAGACAACCGCGACGGCGAAAGCCACAACCGCTCGTGGAACTGCGGCGTGGAGGGCCCGACCGACGACCCTGACATCCTGGCGTTGCGCGGCAAGCAAATGCGCAATGTCATCGGCACGCTGATGCTGTCGCAGGGCACGCCGATGATCGCGCACGGCGACGAAATCGGCCGCACCCAGGCCGGCAACAACAACGTCTACTGCCAGGACTCCGAGATCTCCTGGATGGACTGGTCGCTGTGCGACAAGAACGCCGACCTGCTTGCGTTCACCCGCAAGGTGGTCGAGCTGCGTAAGCACCATCCGGTGTTCCGGCAGCGGCGGTTCTTCGAGGGAGAGCTGATCCGAAGCGGCGACCAGGTCCGCGACATCGCATGGCTAACCCCGGCAGGCACGGAGATGACGCATGAGGACTGGGGTTCCCGTTTTGACAAGTGTGTGGCGGTGTTCCTCAACGGCGAAGCCATTCCTGCGCCCAACGAGCGCGGCGAACGGGTGGTTGACGACTCGTTCCTGCTGTGTTTCAACGCGCACACCAACGCGGTGGATTTCGCCGCGCCGCAAGGCGATTACGCCACGCAGTGGACCGCGGCCATCGACACCGCCGACCCGACGGGCGACACGGACCTCGTGGTCGCCGCGGGCGAGAAGATCACCCTGCAGCCACGCTCGCTGCTCGTGCTGCGTAAGACCGCCTGACGCATGCCAACCGAGGGCAGCAGCGCTGCGGACACTTCCCCCGCAAGCGGTGGGCCCACCCGCCAGCACGGCAGGGGGACGACCCGGGAATCGACACTGCCCCGCGCAACGTATCGGCTGCAGATGCGCGGGGACTGCTTCACGTTCGCCGACGCAGAGAATCTGCTCGACTACTTCGACGATCTCGGGGTATCCCATCTGTACCTGTCGCCGATCCTGACCGCGATGGAGGGCTCCACGCACGGCTACGACGTCACCGACCCGACGACGGTGTCGGCGGCACTGGGCGGCGCCGAGGGGTTGGCGCGACTGTCGGCGGCGGCGCGGTCGCGCGGCATGGGCCTGATCGTCGACGTCGTCCCCAACCACGTCGGCGTCGACAAACCGGAGCAGAACAAGTGGTGGAAGGACGTACTCGAGCACGGCCGCGACTCGCCGTACGCCGCCTTCTTCGACATTGACTGGGAGTTGGACCCCGAAGGCCGAATCGTGTTGCCCGTCTTGGGTTCCGACGACGACGCGACACCACCTGGCTATCCGGCCGACGACCGGCACTACCGGCTGATCGGGTGGCGTCACGGGATCTGCGGCTACCGGAGGTTCTTCTCCATCACGTCGCTGGCCGCGCTGCGGCAGGAGGACCGCGCGGTGTTCGACGCGACGCACGTCGAGATCGGGCGCTGGTTCACGGCGGGGCTGGTCGACGGCGTTCGGATCGACCATCCGGACGGACTGTCCGACCCCGCAGGCTATTTGACCTGGCTGCGTGAACTTGTCGGGCCGCAAGCGTGGATCGTCATCGAGAAGATCCTGGCGGTCGACGAGGCGCTGGAGACCAGCCTGCCGGTGGCCGGCACCACCGGCTACGACACGCTGCGCGAAATCGGCGGACTATTCATCGATCCCGCAGGCGCAGGCGTGCTGACCGCGTTGTTCGACTCGAGCGGCGTCCCATACGTTTCGATGCCGCAGGTTGCACAGGAGCTCAAGGCCGAGGTGGTGACCGACACCTTGGCCAGCGAGCTGAGCCGCCTGCGCCGCGCGATCGTCACCGCGACGGGCACCGACCACACCGGCCTGCCGACGGCGATCGCCAACCTGGTCAGCCACATCCACGTTTATCGCTGCGACTATCTGTCGCTTTCGGCGATCCTGCCGACTGCGCTGGCCGAAACAGCCTCCGAACAACCGGAGTTGGCCGAACCGCTCGCCATCGTTTCCACCGCGCTGTGCGACAGCGCCGAAGTATCGGTACGGCTGCAGCAGCTGTGTGGTGCGGCGACGGCCAAGTCCATAGAGGACTGCCTGTTCTACCGCGACGCCCGACTGGTCTCCCTCAACGAAGTCGGCGGCGAGCCCGAGCATTTCGGGGTGAGCATGGCGGAGTTTCATCAGCGCGCCGCGACGCGGGCGCGGTTGTGGCCGCACGCGATGGTGACGACGTCCACCCACGACACCAAGCGCTGCGAGGACGTGCGGGCCCGTATCGGGGTGCTGTCGCAGGTGCCCTCGTTGTGGAGTGAGCTCGTCGGGAAATGGACGTTGGCCGCAGCCCCGCCGGACGCCGCGACGGGACTGTTTCTGTGGCAGAACATCTTCGGCGTATGGCCGTCCGACGGGAACGTGACCGACGAGCTGCGCGGCCGGCTGCACGCCTACGCCGAGAAGGCCATCCGTGAGGCGGCGGTGCGCACGTCCTGGCACGACCCCGACACCGAGTTCGAGGCGGCTGTGCACGCCTGGCTGGACACCGTGCTCGACGGGCCGGTCGCGGCCCAGCTGTCGTCCTTGGTCGCGCGACTGGAACTCCACGCACGCAGCGACGCCCTGGCGCAGAAGCTACTGGCGCTGACGGTGCCCGGAGTGGCCGACATCTATCAGGGCACCGAATTGTGGGACGACAGCCTCGTCGACCCGGATAACCGGCGGCCCATCGACTACTGCGCCCGCCGGGACGCGCTGAAGTCCCTGAGCCATCCCAAGATCCGGGTGGTGAGGGCCGCGCTGCAACTGAGGCGTGATCGTCCCGCCAGTTTCGCCGACGGCGGCTACCGGTCGGTGCTCGCCGACGGCCCGGCCGCTCAGCACCTGGTCGCGTTCATGCGCGGCGATGACGTGCTTGTCGCGGTCACCCGCCATACCGTGCGGCTATCCGAAACCGGCTGGGGTGAAACGGCTTTGGTGCTGGCGACGGGGATATGGGCGGACCGCATCGGGGGTTCCCGGTTCAGCGGCCGGGTCTTGGCCGTGGAGCTGTTCGCGGACATGCCGGTGGTGCTATTGGAGCGCATCCCAGGGGGCGGAGCGGAGAGGGAAGGCGGCGGTGACTGAATTCGCGGTGTGGGCACCTCTGCCGGAGCGAGTCCGTCTCGATGTTGACGGCACGCTGTATCCAATGAGCCGATCCGACGACGGCTGGTGGCGTGCCGACGTCGGCACCCGCCCGGACGCCCGGTATGGATTCGTTCTCGACGATGACCCGACCGTGCTGCCCGACCCGCGCTCGCCCCGCCAGCCCGACGGGGTGCACGGGCGGTCGCAGCTGTGGCGGCCCGCGCCCCACGCATGGACCGACGGCGATTGGCACGGCCGCTCGATCGAGGGCGGGGTGATCTACGAACTACACGTCGGCGCGTTCACCGCGGGCGGCACGTTCGATTCGGCGATCGAGAAGCTGGACTATCTGGTCGAACTGGGCGTCGACTTCGTTGAGCTGATGCCGGTCAACGCGTTCGGTGGGAGCCACGGCTGGGGCTATGACGGCGTGTTGTGGTACGCGGTGCACGAACCCTACGGCGGGCCCGACGGTCTTGTGCGCTTCGTCGACGCGTGTCACGCTCGCGGACTGGGCGTTCTGATCGACGCGGTCTTCAACCACCTCGGTCCGTCGGGCAACTACCTGCCTCGGTTCGGTCCGTACCTGTCGTCGGGCAGCACGCCGTGGGGCGAGTCGATCAACCTGTGCGACGCGGACGCCGATGAGGTCCGCCGCTACATCCTCGACTGCGCGCGGCAGTGGATGCGTGACTTCCACACCGACGGCCTTCGGCTCGACGCGGTGCAAGCACTTGTCGACACCACCGCCATCCACATTCTCGAGGAGCTGGCGACCGAAACCGACGCTCTCGCCGTAGAGCTGGGCCGGCCGCTGTCGCTGATCGCCGAGAGCGATCTGAACGATCCGCGGCTCATCACCCCCCGCGACCGCGGCGGCCTCGGCATGACCGCGCAGTGGGACGACGACATCCACCACGCCATACACGCCGCGGTATCGGGTGAGCGGCATGGCTACTACACCGATTTCGGGACGCTCGAGACACTGGCGCAGACACTGAAGCACGGCTATTTCCATGCGGGCACGTACTCGTCCTTCCGGCATCGTCGGCACGGCAGGCCATTGGATACGACGACCATCCCCGCGACCCGGTTACTGGCATACACATTGACGCACGATCAGGTCGGCAACCGCGCGGTCGGCGACCGGCCGTCGCTAAACCTGGATTTCGGTCAGCTTGCGATCAAGGCGGCGCTGGCGCTCGGATCGCCCTATACGGCAATGCTTTTCATGGGCGAGGAGTGGGGCTCGGCGTCACCGTTCCAGTTCTTCAGCTCACATCCAGAGCCGGAGTTGGCCAGGGCCACCGCCGAGGGACGCAAGCGGGAGTTCGCCGAACACGGTTGGGACGCCGACGAGATTCCCGATCCGCAGGATCCGGAGACATTCCTGCGGTCCAAGCTCAACTGGGATGAGATCGACGACGGCGACCACAGTCGGCTGCGCCGCATCTACCGAGAACTGATCGCGTTGCGGCACAACGAACCCGATCTGGCCGATCCATGGCTGGATCATCTCCGGGTGTATTACGACGACGATGCGCGGTGGATCGTCATGTGCCGCGGGTTACTGGCGATCGCGTGCAACCTCGGGACTGCCGCCGTCGATGTCCCTGTCATGGGCGAGGTCGTGTTGGCTTGGGGCGAGCCGAAGGTCGACGCCGAAGCCACGCGGCTCGAAGGGCACTCGTTCGCGATCCTGCGCAGAGGCACCTAGAGCAGGTAGCGATACGCGGGCGAGCCGGGCTCCAGCGTCTCGACGTGAATGTCGGATTCCTTCATTCGCTCTAGCAGTCCATCGAGGTCGGCCGCCGAGCCGAGCTCTATGCCGACGAGTGCTTCGCCGGTGTCGCGGTTGTTCCGCTTGACGTACTCGAACAACGTGATGTCGTCGTTGGGCCCGAGCACTTGGT
Organism: Mycobacterium sp.; assembly: GCA_036263935.1. GTDB lineage: Bacteria > Actinomycetota > Actinomycetes > Mycobacteriales > Mycobacteriaceae > Mycobacterium. Next base: position 10,428 of record DATARY010000007.1, on the reverse strand, counting down.
CGAGGAACCGCCGCAGCGCGCCGGGCTCCTGCGGGAAGTCGACCAGGAAGTAGTGCTTGAGGCCCAGATGCACCAGCGAGCGTTCGAGCACCTCGTGATAGCGGGAGATGTCGTTGTTGCCACCCGAAATCAGGCACACCACAGTCGATCCCGGCTCGATGTCGGCTTCCATCAAGGCGGCCACCGACAGTGCGCCTGCAGGTTCGGCGATGATGCCCTCGTTCTGGTACAGGTCGAGCATCGACGTGCACACCGCGCCCTCGTCGACCGTGGTGATCGACACCATGTCGCCGGCCGCGGCCAGCGCTGCGTACGTCAGCGTGCCCGCCCGGTTGACCGCGGCGCCGTCAACGAACTGGTCGACATGATCCAGCGTGACCGGCTCCCCCGCCGCCAGCGCCGCGATCATCGCGGCCGCCCCGGCGGGCTCGACACCCAGCACCGAGGTGCTCGTCGTGCGCTCGGCCAGATACGTCGTCATGCCGGCGATGCAGCCACCGCCACCGACCGGAACGATAACCAGGTCCGGCTCGCCGTCGAGCTGATCGAGGATCTCGGCGGCGATCGTGCCCTGGCCCGCTATCGTGCGCGGATCGTCGTATGGCGGCACTAGCGTCGCCCCGGTCCGTGCGACGTCGTCGAGCGCCGTGGCCGCCGCCTCGTCGTAGGTCTTGCCGATCGCGATCAGCTCGATGAACTCGCGTCCGTGGTAGCGGATGCGGTCACGCTTCTGCTTCGGCGTCTTGGCGGGTATATACACGCGGCCGTGAATGCCCATCGATCGGCACGCCATCGCGAAGCCCTGGGCGTGGTTGCCGGCCGACGAGCACACCACCCCGGCGGCGATCTCGTCCTTGGACAACTGCATCAGCAGGTTGTGTGCGCCGCGCAGCTTGTAGGACCGCACCGACTGAAGGTCCTCACGCTTCAGGTAGACCGTGGCGCCGGTGGCCTCCGACAGCCGCTCACTGAACTGCAGCGGGCTGTGCGCGACGACGCCGGAAATTCGCTGAGCGGCCTCGTCGATGTCCGCGGCGCTCAGCGGCGCGGACGGACGGGTGGCGTGGTTCTGGCTCAGTTCAGTGGGCACCCGGTCAATGGTGCCACCAACCAGCGGTTTTCAGCTAACCGGGGTGAGCACGAACACCGGAATCTGCCGGTCGGTCTTCGTCTGGTAGTTGGCGTAGTCCGGCCAGGCAGCCACCGCCCGCTCCCACCACGTCGCCTTCTCGTCGCCGAACACCTCGCGCGCCTCGTAGTCCTTGGTGGTGGTGCCGTCCTGCAGCTCGACCTGGGGATGCGCCTTGACATTGTGGTACCAAACCGGGTGTTTTGGGGCCCCGCCCAACGAGGCCACGATCGCGTACTCACCGCCGTGTTCCACCCGCATTAGCGGGGTCTTGCGGACCTTGCCGGTCTTCGCGCCGATCGTGGTGAGCAGGATGACGGGCTTGCCTTGCAGCTCGGTTCCCTCGGTGCCGCCGGACTCCATGTACTTCTCGGCGTTCTCGCGGGCCCAGTCGGACGTGCTTGGTTCGTATTCTCCGGAAAGTGGCATGTCAACCAGCTTAGGGGGACTACGAAACCCGACTGTGTTTCGGTACGCCGAAAACTCATTTACGAGTTATCGTTAAGCTATGACGGTACGCGACGAAGTGAGCATCGCCGGCGTTCCCTGGCCGGTCTACAAACTGCTCGCGCTCGCGATCGGGTTCCTGGTCCTTGTGATCGTGGCGATCGCGACCGGCGGCGCGGAAGCGTCGGTGCTGGCAGGCGCGGCCGCCGGCACCCTGGTCTGGGTGAGCCTCGGCACGGTCCGGTCGTCCGGCCGCTAAGACTTGACCCGTAATTGGTTGTGGGTTTTGAGGTTCCATAGTCCGGCGATGATGTGGAGGCTGTGGTTGATGGCGTCGCCTGCGGCGGCATTGACCTAGTATTTGCCAGTCTTTGGGTCGGGCGATGACGTGTTCGAGGCGGGCCCTGATCCGGCGGTGTGCCCAGTAGTGGTCGTCGCGGATGATCCGGCCAGTCTTGTCACGTGGCGGGCTGGTGATCGACTTGATCCCGCGGTATCCGCCGTCGCCGAGGACGACACGCCCCTCGAGCAGCTTCACCACGGTGTGGCGGGCCACCATGGCGTCGTTGCGGTTACCGGGCCAGCACCGGCACCAGATGATGGATGATCCGGTCCACCGCGGATTGGCGGGTGACCAACAAGGCGGCCAGCGCGCGGGTCGTGAGGTTGGTGGGCAAATGGAACAGCACCAGCAGCACCCTGACTGGCAGCGGCAAACCCCAGGGCCTTCGGGGTGCGGCGGGATGCGGTGTCGGCTCAGCGCATAGACGGTGTGGACGTGACCAACTGTGAGGCCGGTGAGCGGCAACAGGTTTCGGTATCGGTGTGGGAGCGAGTCGTTGTCGGTGGGTGATGGTTTCATGAACCGCATGCCAGCCACGCCCACCGACACCCTCGCCGCTACCAGCGGTGACACGGTGTCGCCGCGTCGGCGTGGTAAGTCGAAAGGCTCGAACTTCACTTACGAGGGCCCAGTGTCGGTGATCGGCCTGGAGCTCGACGTCAGCGACCCAATGGTTCGCCGGCGCCTGGAGCGGCAATGGGGTGCGGTGTTTCGGCTGCGGCGGGCGCTGCAGCGCGACGCCGCGGCTCGCTCTCGGGCGTATTGGGCGGCCCACCGTGAGCGGGCCGCTGATCCAAAAGCGCTGCGGGAGCGGCTGGGGTTGACACGCAAGGGCATCGAGGCCGCGGCCAAGGCTCATATCGAGGCCAGCGGCTGGATGCGTGATCACCTGACCAAGGCGGTCGGGCTGCACGCGGCGGATGAAGTGTGGCAAACCGTAGTTCGGCACCTGTTCCCGGACTCCTCGGGGCGCCGCCACGGCCCGCCGCGGATCGGCTCGTGGTGGGAGTTCAGGCGCATTCCGGGCCGGGCGCGCTCGCACACTAAGACCACACCCACATGGGAGACCTGGCGGCTGGTGGGCACCCTGGATCACCACTTGGCGGCCTACCGGCACCCGCAGCTGCCTGCTTCGGTGATCTCGGGTGCGGCGGCGGCCGGCCAGCCGGCGGGCATGTCGGTTCTGGCCCAGCCGGCCCAGCTCGCTGCGCCTGCGCGGCCAGCGAGCGGGTCGTGGTGGGATCACGCCGGTGCGTTGGCGGTGGTGTTCACCGGGCTGTCGGGTGGTGATGTGGTGTTGCCGGTGCGGCTGGCCCAGGGCAGTGGCCAGTGGGCGCACCTGCGTCATTTCCTGTCTGACCCCGCCGGGTGGCACAAGATCGACCTGGTGAGGGTGGCCGACCGCAAAGCACCCGGCGGGTGGCGCTATTACGCGCATCTCCTTGTCCACCAGAGGGGCTACCAGGCACCGGCTACTCGGTCTCGCCGCTCCGAGATGCCAGCCGGCCGGCGCGCGGGGGCCGATGCGAACGTGTCGAACCTCACGCTGGCATCCTTCCCCGGCGAACATCCCGAGCAATTGCTCGTCGAGCAGGTCACCTGTACCCATGAGCAGCAACAGGCTGCGGCGCGGGCCGCCAAACATGCCCGGACCCGTCAGCGCGCCTTGGATCGCTCCCGGCGAAACACCAACCCCGAGCAATACGGCCCGTCACCACGTCAGGCCACCCGGGCGCAGGGCCGCGCCGCCAAAGGCTTGCCGGCCAAACAGATCAGCAACCCGGGTGGGCCCCGGGCGGCCCGCGCCGACGGAGTGCCGCTGCGCGCCTACCGCCATGACCGCCTCTCTGGCGGCTATCAGCGCACCCGGGCCGACCACGCCGCCCAGGCCCGTAGTGCCAGTCAGGCCAAACTCGGCCGCGCCCGCGAGGTCGCGGCGCGGATCGTGGCCACCCACGGCAACACCATCACCGTCGAAGACTGTTCGATCTCGACGTGGGCGCGGTTGTGGGGCAAGCGGATCGCCCTATTCAGCCCAGGCATGCTGATAGCCGCGCTCAACCGCGAATGCCACGCCACTGGCGGCACGCTGTCCCGCGCGGGCACCCGATCCACCGCGCTGAGCCAGCATTGCCTGTGTGGGGCGCGAGTGCCCAAAACCCTGGCGCAGCGCACCCACGACTGCGGCCACTGCGGGCTGCGCGGTGACCGCGACATCGTCTCGGCCGCCTTGGCGGCCTGCGTGACCCTCACCGACCCCGATGATCCACGCACCGCCCGCGTCGACTACCGACTTGCCCACGCCCTACAGGCGTGGCTGGCCTCCCAGCAAGAGTGGGAGGGTTCAGTCAACCGGCACCAGCCACCAGCATCATCAGATGCGGATCGGCCAGGACCGGCAGCCACCACCCGGTGGTGGCCTCTGCTGAACAAGCAGCACACGGCTCACCCCCGAACAGACCAAGCCGAAAGCCTAGACGTCGCGGGACCAGTCGAACACAACCAGCCCCCAAGCTGATTGGCGCTGCATGACCCCATTACGGGTCAACTCTTAGTCCTCGAGCAGGCCGCGCAGCGTCTGCAGATCGGCGGCCACCGCCGCCACATCAGCATCGAACTGCGCGTCGGTCATGCCGGCACGTCGCCGAACCGTGAACAGCACCTCACAACGCGGCTCGCCGATCCCGCCCGGGAGTACCCGCATCGGGTTGTACACCGCTTGGCCCGACGGCATCCGCACCACGTGATCCAGCACGCCGAACTCGTTCGTCGGCGCAAGCTCGACCGTCATCTCCCCCATCGGGGAATCGGCCACCCAACCGTCGGCGGTCCGCCGCAGCCCTCCTTCGGACAGGCCCGCCGCCCATCGCCGCCACTCGCGCAGATCCGCCACGAAGTCGTACACCGCCTCGGGCGCGGCCTCGATCCAGACGCTCACGTGCCGGGACGTCTTCAGGAAACTTCCAGTCGTGTCGTCGTCCATGCCTTCATCGTGGCGCACACACTGGGCGTATGGACACCACACCCGAACCCCCGTCACCGGTAGAGGAGTTCGTCAAACGCGCCGCGAAGCTGGCGTCCGGTGCCGAGCACCACGTCCCGTCGTGGCTGCGGCCCGGCGATCCGGAAAGCCGGCTGCCGGTACTGGCGGCCCTCATCGTGGCGATCACCCTTCAGCTGCTGATCCCGCGCAGTTACACAGTGCTTCCGCGATGGCCGGTTATTGTGTTGGAGACCCTGCTGCTGGCGGTGCTGGTTGTGCTCAACCCGGTGCGGCTCACGCGGTCGACGCTTCTCGGCAAGTACACGTCGTGGGTGTTGCTCGGCGCGATCACCGTCGACAACACGCTGTCGGCCGTCGTGCTGGACGCCCGCATCGTCTCGGGCGAGGTCAGCAACGACGCCGCATTGCTGCTCGGCAGTGGTGCCGCGATCTTCATCACCAACATCATCGTGTTCGGCATCTGGTATTGGGAACTGGACCGCGGTGGCCCGTTCGCGCGGCGGGCAGGCGACCAGCCATATCCCGACTTCCTGTTCCCGCAGATGGCTCCCGACATAGCCAAACTCGCCAGGCCCGGCTGGCGGCCGACGTTCGTCGACTACCTGTACCTCAGCATCACCAACGTGATGGCGTTCTCACCCACCGACACCATGCCGCTGGCCCGCTGGGCGAAGATGTTGATGACCGTGCAGGCAATGGTGGCGTTGACCACTGCGGGACTCGTATTCGCAAGGGCGGTGAACGTTTTGCGCTAACCGTTCAGCCCCCGAAGAGGGGTACGTTCGCGGACATGGGGATCACCACCACCGAACTCTCACCAGTCGAACAGACCGCATTCCTCACCGAGTACGCCAGAGCACTGGACAGCCAATGGCCACGGCCCATCCTGTGTGACATGCTCGCGCACGAAATCGTCGGCAAGATCGATTACGACTTCGCGGGATTGGGTGTGCAGACCAGCGTCGTCTGTCAGACGGCGCTGCGCGCGAAGATGCTCGACGACCGGGTGCGCGATTTCATCGAGCGGCAACCCGACGCCGTCGTCGTCGACCTCGGGGCGGGCCTCGACAGCGGCTTCTATCGGGTCGCGCCCCCGCCGTCCGTGGATTGGTACAGCGTCGACCTGCCCGGGATCACCGCGCTGCGCGACGAAGCGTTGCCGGCCGCCGAGCATTCGCACACGGTGCCGGTGTCGCTGGCCGATGAGCACTGGCCTGACGCGATTCCGGCCGACCGCCCGACGATGCTGATCGCCGACGGGCTGTTCGCGTTCCTGGCCGAGCCGGTGATCGTCGGGATCTTCCGCCGGATCACCGATCACTTCCGGTCGGGCGAGCTGGCGTTCAACGACTACGGCGGCATCGGCTGGCTCAGCCGGTTCGCGATCAAGCTGTATCCGCAGAAGATGTTCAAGGATGTCGCAAGCCAGTGGGGCTACGCAGGATTCAAAGACGCCCACCACCCCGAGACCTGGAACCCGAGGATGCAACTGGTCGAGGAGGCCAGCCTGGCACATGCGCCCGAGGTCGACCTGTTCCCGACCTGGCTGCGCGTCGCGACCCGCCTCACGGGGAAGACCAAGACCGGTGCCAGCAAGGCAAGAATCCTGCGCTACGCGTTTTGACGGGCAATCGCGAATGTAACGCCACGGCCTCCTAACCCACGCAGCCGGGGCCCAGCAACTCTTTCAGGTCGCCCATCAACGCCGACGACAGCGTCACCCGCAGCGCGGAGTCCAGCTCCAGTGTGGTGATGCGTTCGCCGCTGATGAGCCGCAGGTGCACCTGCGATGTGCCGGGATGCCTCGCCAGCACCTGCTTGAGCGCGGTGACCTTGTCGACCGTGCACTGCCGGGTCGGCAGGCTCACCGCCAGCGGGCGGTTCACCTGGGCGCTGGAAAAGTCCGGTACCACAAGCTCGTTGGCGATCAGCGAGATCCGGTCGTCCCGAATTGCCACCTTCGCGAGAACCAGCACGACGGCGTCGTCGGCGATCTCCGAGCCGAACGTGGAATAGGTCTGCGGGAAGAACAGCACTTCGATGCCGCCGGTGAGATCCTCCAGTTGCGCTGACGCCCAGGGCAACCCGTTCTTGTTCACCCGCCGGTTCACCGATGCCAGGATGCCGCCGACGCGCACCTGCGTCTCGTTAGGGATATCCCCGTCGAGGATCGCCGGGATCGCGGTGTCGACCTGCGTGGCCAGCAGATGCGCGATGCCGTTGAGCGGATGCCCCGACACGTACAGGCCCAGCATCTCGCGCTCCAGCGCCAGCTTGTGCTTGTCGTCCCACTCCTGGTCGGGCACCTTGATCGTGAACACCGCGTCGGTCGCGGTGTCGGCGCCGCCGAACAGGTCGAACTGCCCCATCGCCTCGGCCTTCTTGGTGCCCAGCACGGAGTCGACGGCGTCGGTGTGCACCAGGAACAGGCCTTTGCGCGGATGCCCCAGCGAGTCGAACGCGCCCGCCTTGATCAGCGACTCTGTCACCTTCTTGTTGCAGGCCGCGATATCGACCTTGTTCAGGTAATCGGAGAAGTCGATGTACTTGCCCTTGCCTGTACGCGTACTGATCAGCGACGCGACGACATTCGACCCGACATTGCGTACCGCGCCCAGCCCGTAGCGGATGTCCTCGCCGACCGAGGCGAAGTTCAGGCCGGACTCGTTGACGTCCGGTGGCAGAACGGTGATGCCGAGCTTGCGGCAGTCGGCCAGGTACACCGCGGCCTTGTCCTTGTCGTCGCCGACCGAGGTCAGCAGGCCCGCCATGTACTCGGCCGGATAGTTGGCCTTCAGGTAGGCGGTCCAGTACGACACCAGGCCGTAGCCGGCGGCGTGCGATTTGTTGAACGCGTAGTCGGCGAACGGCAGCACGGTGTCCCACAGCGCCTTGATGGCACCGGCGGAAAACCCGTTGGACTTCATGCCTTCCGAGAAGCCCTCGAACTCCTTCTCCAGGACTTCGCGCTTTTTCTTGCCCATGGCCTTTCGCAGAATGTCTGCTCGGGCCAGCGAGTAGCTGGCGACCTTCTGCGCGATGCGCATGATCTGCTCTTGGTAGACGATCAGACCGTAGGTCTCGGCGAGGATCTCCCGCAGTGGCTCTTCGAGTTCGGGGTGGATCGGCTTGATCGCCTGCCGGCCGTTCTTGCGATCGGCGTAGTCGTTGTGGGCGTTCATGCCCATCGGGCCGGGCCGGTACAGCGCGATGACCGCGACCACGTCCTCGAATCCCGTGGGCTGCATGCGGCGCAGCAGGTCACGCATCGGACCGCCGTCGAGCTGAAACACACCCAGCGTGTCGCCACGGCCGAGCAACGCGTACGTGCCCTGGTCGTCCAGCGGCAGTGACTCGAGGTCGAGGTCGACTCCCCTATTGGCCCTGATGTTCTCGATCGCATCGCCGATGATGGTCAGGTTCCGCAGACCGAGGAAGTCCATCTTCAACAGGCCGATGGCCTCGCACGACGGGTAGTCCCAGCCGGTAATGATCGCGCCGTCCTGCGGCCGCTTCCACAGCGGGATGGCCTCGGTCAGCGGCTCGCTGCTCATGATCACCGCGCACGCGTGCACGCCGGCGTTGCGGATCAGCCCCTCAAGGCCGCGAGCCGTTTCGTAGATCGTGCGCACATCGGGGTCGGTGTCGATGAGCCCGCGAACCTCGGCGGCTTCCTTGTATCGCTCGTGGTTGCTGTCGGTGATGCCCGACAACGGAATATCCTTGGCCATGATTGGCGGCGGCAGGGCCTTGGTGATGCGGTCGGCGATCGCGAAACCCGGCTGCCCGTAATGGATGCGGGCCGAATCTTTCAGCGCTGCTTTGGTTTTGATCGTGCCGAACGTGATGACCTGGGCGACGCGGTCCTGGCCCCACTTGTCGGCCGCGTAGCGCACCATCTCTCCGCGGCGGCGGTCGTCGAAGTCGATGTCGATATCGGGCATCGACGCACGCTCCGGGTTGAGGAAACGCTCGAACAGCAGACCGTGTTCGATCGGGTCGATGTCGGTGATTCGCAGCGCGTACGCGACCAGCGAGCCCGCGGCCGACCCGCGACCAGGGCCGACCCGAATGTCGACCGACCGCGCGTAGCTCACCAGGTCGGCCACGATCAGGAAGTAGGAGGGATACCCCTTGGCGCAGATGACGTCGATCTCATAGGCGGCGCGCTTGACGTATTGCGCGGGCACACCGTCCGGAAAGCGCCACGCCAGACCGGCATCCACCTCGTGGCGCAACCACGTCGCCTGGTCCTGGCCGTCGGGCACCGGGAAGATCGGCATCCGGTCACGTTGTTCCCACACGTCGGCGTAGGACTGCACCCTCTCGGCGATCAGCAGCGTGGCATCGCAGGCGCCGGGGATGTCGTCGTCCCACACGGCCCGCATCTCGGCTGCGGACTTCAGGTAGTAGCCGTCGCCGTCGAATTTGAAGCGGTTGGGGTCCGACAGCGTCTTTCCGGTCTGCACGCACAGCAGCGCCTCGTGATTATGTGCGGCGTCGCGGGTGACGTAGTGGCAGTCGTTGGTGGCCAGCGGCGGGATGTCGAGATTGCGGCCGATCTCGAGCAGACCGTCGCGCACCCGGCGCTCGATATCCAGGCCGTGGTCCATCAATTCGAGGAAGTAGTTGTCCGGGCCGAAGATCTCCCGCCATCTGGCCGCCGACTCCAGCGCCTCGCGGTCGTGACCGAGTCGCAGCCGGGTCTGCACCTCGCCGGACGGACAGCCCGTGGTGGCAATGATGCCCGCTGCGTGTTCGGCGATCAGTTCGGCATCCATCCGCGACCACTTGCCCAGCTGGCCCTCGAACGAGGCCAGCGAAGACAGCCTGAACAGATTGCGCAACCCCGCCGCGTTCTCGGCGACCATGGTCAGGTGGGTGTAGGACCCGCTGCCGGAGACGTCGTCACCCTTCTGGTTGGGATCCCCCCACAGGATGCGTCGGGTGTCGAACCGAGAACCGGGCGCTATGTATGCCTCCACGCCAATGATGGGTTTGATGCCCGCCTCGGTGGCGCTGTTGTAGAACTCGCTGGCGCCGAACATGTTTCCGTGATCGGTCATGCCGATCGCCGGCATTTCGAGCCGGTGGGCCTCGGCGAGCATCGGCGTGATCTTCGCGGCACCGTCCAGCATCGAGTATTCGGTGTGGTTGTGGAGGTGCACGAAGGACGAGCGATGAGCGCTCGCGCGAAGAGCAGGCGGACTGGTCATAGGGACGCCAGTCTAGGACGGGCTGCCGACACTTCCCGGCGTGTCGCGGTGCGTGTCTTGAACCCCGCTCCGGCGACGGATCAGGGCTCGGTGCGCTTGCGTTTCCGCAAACTCAGAAGGTCACGTTTGGGCGAGGGCATCTGCCAGATTGGCCAGCCAATTTGAGCGACGACACCCGCGGTAACAAGCCCCGCCACCAAGACGGCGAACCAAAGGCAATACGCCATATCCACGCAAGTGACGATATTGCGATGGCATCCCCGAGGAATCGGGTGTTTCCCTCTATATG
>DATARY010000052.1:0-11053 GCA_036263935.1 Mycobacterium sp. | reverse complement strand
GCTCGCAAGCAGGCGATCGGCGAGGCGACTCGACTGGGAGGCCGAGCGGCGGGCAAGGCCGTCAAGGCCTTCGCCGCCCAGGTGATCGAGCTGGCGTTCGTGCGCGACCGGATCGACCGTGGCTTCGGCGACGAGCGGGTTTACGCGCTGCAGAACGACGAGGCGTATGCCGTGCACGCTGCGCGGGCAGCCGTGCCGGCACTCCGAGGCCTGGCCGGGTACCGGCCGCGCTAGTGCGCCGCGGAGCCGCTGGGCGGCGATTAATGGGCCGCCGAGCCGCTGGGGCGGCGACTAATGCGCCGCGGAGTCCCAGCTGCGGCCGAACCAGACGCTGACCTCCAGCGGCACGTCGAGCGGATAGGCGTTGCCCATCTGTTCCCGCACCAGTTTTTCGACCGCGTCCCGCTCACCCGCCGCGACCTCGAATAACAGCTCGTCGTGCACCTGCAGCAGCATCCTCGACGCCAGCCCGGCCTCCTTGATCGCCCGATCGACGTTGATCATCGCGACCTTGATGATGTCGGCGGCGCTGCCCTGGATCGGCGCGTTGAGCGCGGCCCGCTCGGCGGCCTCGCGGACCTGCCGGTTGCTGCTGTCCAGCTCGGGCAGGTAGCGCCGCCGGCCCAGCACCGTCGACGTGTAGCCGTCCTTGCGGGCCTGGTCGACGACCTCGTGCAGGTAGTCGCGCACCCCGCCGAACCTGGCGAAGTACTGCTCCATCTGCACCTTGGCTTCCTCGGTGGAGATCTTCAGCTGCGCGGCCAGGCCGTAGGCGCTCAACCCGTACGCCAGCCCGTAAGACATCGCCTTGACCCGCCGTCGCAGCTCGGGGGTGACCTGCCCGATCGGCACGCTAAACGCCCGCGATGCAACAAACGAGTGCAGGTCCTCACCGGTCTTGAACGCTTCGATCAGGCCCTCGTCGCCGGACAGATGCGCCATGATCCGCATCTCGATCTGGCTGTAATCGGCCGTCATCAGCTCGGCAAAGTCTCCCTGGCTGTCCTTGCCGACGACGAACGCGTCCCGGATCCGGCGGCCCGCGTCGGTGCGGATGGGGATGTTCTGCAGGTTCGGTTCGGTCGACGACAACCGGCCCGTCGCGGCGATGGTCTGGTTGAACGTGGTGTGAATCCGGCCGTCGGAGCCCACCGAGTTCAGCAGTCCGTCGACGGTGACCTTGAGCCGCGTGGCGTCGCGGTGGGTCAGCAGATGCTGCAGGAACGGGTGTGCGGTCTTGTCGAACAGCGACTGCAACGCGTCGGCGTCGGTGGTGTAGCCGGTCTTGGTGCGTTTGGTCTTCGGCATCTCCAGCTCGTCGAACAGCACCACCTGCAGCTGCTTGGGTGAGCCGAGGTTGATCTGCTTGCCAATAACCGCGTAGGCCGCTTCGGCGGCGTCGCGGATCTGATTCGCGAACTCGCTCTGCAGCTCGGCGAGCTGCTTGAGGTCGACCGCGATGCCAGCGGTCTCCATCTCGGCCAGCACCTGCTGGACGGGCAACTCCATGTTTCCCAGTAACGATGACGAGTCGATGCGGGCGAGCTCCTCATCGAGCGCCTCGGCCAAATCCATCACCGCGCTGGCGCGCAGGATCAACGTCTGCACCGCCTGCTCATCGACGCCGTCGCTGTCATCCAGCAGCGAAAGCTGCTGCTGTTCAGGGTTTTCCGCCCGCAGCTCGCGCTTCAGATACCGAAGCGACAGATCGTCGAGGGCGAAGCTTCGCTGTCCGGGCCGCACCAGATAAGCGGCCAGCGCGGTGTCCGATGTCACACCGGCGAGCGTCCAGCCGCGGCCTTCCAGGTCGTGGATGGCGAGCTTCGCCTCATGCAGCGCCTTCGGCGCGTCCGGATCGGCCAGCCAGGACGCCAGCGCGGCCTCGTCGTCGGGGTCCAGTGCGGCGGTGTCGATGTAGCGGCCGTCGCCGTCGGCGGCCACGATGGCCAGCGCCGTGGCGTCGGCGTCAAACGCCAGATGAGTGCCGACCACCGCCAGCCCGAACCGCTTACCCGGGCTGCGCTCGGATAGCCAGGAGGCGAGTTCACCCTCCGCGAGCGCCCCGCCCCGCACGTCGAACCCCTGGTCGACCTCGGGGTCCGCGGATGCCAGCGTCTCGAACAGCCGGTCGCGCAGCACCCGGAACTCCAGGTCGTCGAAGAGCCGATGGATGTGGTCGCGGTCCCAGGGCTGCATCCGCAGGGTGTCGGGCGTCTGCGCGAGCGGCACGTCCTTGACGAGGTCGGTGAGCTCACGGTTCAGCACGACGCTCGACAGGTTGGCCCGCAGCGCGTCACCGACCTTGCCCCTGACGGTGTCAACGTTGTCGACCAGCGCCTGAAGCGACCCGTACTCGGAGATCCACTTCGACGCGGTCTTCTCCCCCACACCGGGTATCCCGGGCAGGTTGTCGCTGGGGTCGCCGCGCAGGGCCGCGAAGTCCGGGTACTGCCGCGGGGTCAGCCCGTACTTCTCGACGACGGCCTCCGGAGTGAACCGGGTCAACTCGCTGACCCCCTTGCGCGGGTACAAGACGGTGACGTCGTCGCTGACGAGCTGCAGCGAGTCGCGATCGCCGGTGACGACCAGCACCCGGTAGCCCTCGTCCTGGGCCTGCGTTGCCAGCGTCGCGATGACGTCGTCGGCCTCGAACCCCGGCTCGGCGAGCACCGTGATGCCGAGCGCCCCCAGCACTTCCTTCGTAATGTCGATCTGGCCGCGGAATTCGTCGGGCGTGGCCGACCGGCCCGCCTTGTACTCCGGGTACTTCTCGGACCGGAACGTCTGCCTGGATACGTCGAACGCCGCGGCGATGTGGCTGGGCTGCTCGTCGCGCAGCAGGTTCATCAGCATCGCCGTGAACCCGTAAACGGCGTTCGTGGTCAGCCCGCCCTGGGTCTTGAAATTCTCGGCGGGCAGCGCGTAAAACGCCCGGAACGCCAGCGAATTGCCGTCCAGCAGCATCAATGTCGGCTTCTGGTCCGTAACGATTACGGTCACGGGCCTACTCTATGCACCTGTCCCGACACGCAGTAGACGGCGAGCCTTGTCGACCAGCACCCGCGCGGCCGGGCTCATCGGGGCGCCCGACCGCAGGGCCGGCAGGGGCTGGAAAATGGAACACGTTTCAGTTTTGCCGCCGGAATCGGTACGCTGACCCCGTGTCAGCTGCATTCACGCAACCGGCGATCGACGGGTGGTTCGCCACCGATCCGTCCGGGGCGCCCTACCTGATCGGCGGTAAGTGCGATCGGTGCGGCACCTACGTCTTCCCGCCGCGGGCCAACAACTGCCCCAACCCAGCGTGTGACGGCGACGAATTGGCGCAGGTGCCGCTGTCCCGACGCGGGACGCTGTGGAGCTACACCGAGAACCGATACGCGCCACCGCCTCCGTATCCGTCGCCGGATCCGTTCGAGCCGTTCGCGGTTGCCGCCGTGCAGCTGGCCGCCGAGGGTCTGATCGTGCTGGGCAAGGTCGTCGAGGGCACGCTGGCCGCAGACCTCAGGGTCGGCATGGAGATGGAGCTCACAACCATGCCGCTGTTCGTCGACGACGACGGCGTCGAGCGCATCGTCTACGCGTGGAGGATCGCGTCATGAGTCCCGAACCCGTTTACATCCTCGGTGCGGGCATGCACCCGTGGGGCAAGTGGGGCAACGACTTCACCGGGTACGGCGTCGCGGCGGCCCGGGCCGCGTTGAGCGAAGCCGGCCTGGCCTGGCGGCAGATCCAATTGGTGGCCGGCGCCGACACCATCCGCAACGGCTACCCCGGCTTCGTCGCCGGCGCGACGTTCGCGCAGAAGCTGGGCTGGAACGGGGTGCCGGTCAGTTCGAGCTACGCGGCGTGCGCGAGCGGGTCGCAGGCACTGCAGAGCGCCCGCGCGCAGATCCTTGCCGGGTTCTGCGATGTCGCGCTGGTCATCGGCGCCGACACCACACCCAAGGGCTTCTTCGCTCCGGTCGGCGGCGAACGGAAGGAGGACCCCGACTGGCAGCGCTTCCACCTGATCGGTGCGACCAATCCGGTGTATTTCGCGCTGTTGGCGCGCAGGCGGATTGACCTGTACGGCGCGACGCTGGAGGATTTCGCGCAGGTCAAGGTAAAAAACGCGAAGCACGGTCTGGACAACCCCAACGCCCGGTTCCGCAAGGAGACCTCGGTGGAGGACGTGCTGGCCAGCCCCGTGGTGTCTGATCCCCTGCGCCTGCTGGACATCTGCGCGACCTCCGACGGCGCGGCGGCGTTGATCGTGGCCAGCAAGGCGTTCGCCGAGAAGCACCTCGGCTCGCTGGAGGGTGTGCCGTCCGTGCGCGCGGTGAGCACGGTGACGCCGCGCTACCCCCAGCATCTGCCCGAATTGCCGGACATCGCAACGGATTCCACCGCCGCGGTCGCCGCACCGGATCGGGTATTCAAGGATCAAATCCTCGACGCGGCCTATGCCGAGGCGGGAATCGGGCCCGAGGATCTCAGCGTGGCCGAGGTGTACGACCTGTCGACCGCGCTGGAGCTCGACTGGTACGAGCACCTGGGACTGTGCCCGAAGGGTCAGGCCGAGCAGCTGCTGCGCAGCGGTGCGACGACCATCGGCGGCAGGATCCCCGTCAATCCATCCGGCGGCCTGGCCTGCTTCGGCGAAGCCATTCCGGCCCAGGCCATCGCGCAGGTCTGCGAGCTGACCTGGCAGCTGAAGGGACAGGCGACCGGCCGACAGGTCGAGGGCGCGAAGGTTGGCATCACCGCCAACCAGGGTTTGTTCGGCCACGGTTCGTCGGTGATCGTCGCGCGCTGATCGGGCTAGGCGACCCCGAGATAGGCGGCGCGAATGCTGTCGTCGGCCAACAGCTCTCGCGCGTTACCCTCCTTGGTGACCTCGCCGGTCTCCAAAATGTAGGCGCGGTGCGACCGGCTCAGCGCCTGCTGCGCATTCTGCTCCACAAGCAACACCGTGGTGCCCTGTGAATTGATATCGGCGATGATCTTGAAGATTTGCGAGATCACCATCGGCGCAAGGCCCATCGAGGGCTCGTCGAGCAAAAGAACCTTCGGCCGGGCCATCAAGGCGCGTCCGATCGCGAGCATCTGCTGCTCACCACCCGATAGCGTGCCACCAACCTGATGGCGGCGCTCGGCCAGCCTCGGGAACGTCTCCAGCACCCATTCAAGCCGCTCACTGTGTTCGGCCTTGGTCGCGAACTTTCGCCCGTAACAACCCATTTCCAGGTTCTCGATGACCGTCATGCCCGGGAAGACACCGCGGCCCTCCGGCGCCTGGATGAGCCCGTCGACGACCCGCCGATGTGCCTTCACCCGGGTGATATCCCGTCCGTCGAACCACACCGAACCCGACGTCAGCGGGCGCAGCCCCGAAATCGCCCGCATCATGGTGGTTTTGCCCGCTCCGTTGGAGCCGAGCAGCGTCACGAGCTCGCCCTCGTGCACCACCAGCGACACGCCATGCACCGCCCTGATGCGGCCGTAGTGCACAACCACGTCGCGGGCCTCGAGCAGAACTGGCCTGTCGTCACGCGGAGTCGTCATCGGGCACCCCCAGGTAGGCAGCGATGACCTGTGGGTCCTCGCGAATCTCGGATGGCAGGCCGTCGGCGATCTTGCGGCCGAACTCCAGCACCACGATGCGATCCGTGACACCCATGACCAGCCGCATGTCGTGCTCGATCAGCAGCACGGTATAGCCGTCGTCGCGGATCTTGCGGATGAGATCGATGAGCGCGGCCTTCTCGCTCGGGTTGAACCCCGCGGCGGGCTCGTCCAGACACAGCAGCTTGGGTTCGGTCGCCAGCGCACGGGCGATCTCCAGCCTGCGCTGATCGCCATACGGCAGGTTCTTCGCCTTTTCCTCACCGCGATGCGCGATCCCGACGAAGTGCAGCAGGGCCGCGGCCCGTTCGATCGCCGAGTGCTCCTCGCGCCTGTGCCGCGGCGTCCGGACCAGCGCGCCGGGAACCGACGTCCGGTGCCGCGCGTCGGTGCCGACCATCACGTTCTCCAACGCTGTCATCTCACCGAAAAGCCTGATGTTCTGGAATGTTCGGGCGATTCCCCTGCGCGTGATCTGGTAACGCTTGGTCCGGCCCAGCGGCGTCCCGTCAAACATCACGGTTCCCGAGCTGGGCCGGTAGACACCGGTGATCGCGTTGAAGCAGGTGGTTTTGCCCGCACCGTTGGGACCGATCAGGCCGAGGATCTCGCCACGCCGGATGCTGAAGGTGACGGAGTCAAGCGCCACCAAGCCGCCGAACTTGACCGTCAAATCCTTTGTCTCCAAAAGAACTTCACCCTCGGCGGCGTTGATCACCCGGTGGACGCCCGCGAGCTCTTCGATGGACTCTTTTGCTCCTCGCGTGCGCACGGATTCTTTTGCTCCTCCGGTGCGCACCGTCATGCCGCCGGCTCCTTGCGCAACAGATCACGGGCCGCCCTTCCGTACGCCAGTAGCTGCTGGCGTACGGGGAAAAGGCCCTGCGGCCGGAAGATCATCAGCACCACCAGCGCGAGCCCGAAGAACAGATACTTCAGGTCACCCAGGTTGATGCCGAGGAAGTTCACGCCGAGCAACCGATTCGGCAGGTAGACGATGATGAACGCGCCGAAGATCACGCCCAGCTTGTTTCCTTGCCCGCCGAGCACGACCGCGCACAGGAACAGCATCGAGTTGATGATGTTGAACGTCGGCGGCGCGACGTATTGCACCTGACCCGCGTACAAGGCTCCGGACAAGCCGCCGATCGCCGCCCCGATCACGAAGGCCCACAGCTTGAACCGGAAGGTGTTGACGCCCATGACTTCCGCGGCGTCCTCGTCTTCGCGGATGGCCACCCACGCACGGCCCACCCGGCTGCGTTCCAGGTTGCCGACGAACAGCAGGATGATGACGATGAGCACCAGGCCGAGCCAGAACCACCAGGTCCCGTAGTTGGCGTTGCCCGCCGAGTTTCCGTTGGAGAACACGCCTTCGGGAAGCCTGTGACTCTGCCCCAGCCGCGGGAACGCCACCCGATTCAGCCCGCGCGGACCTCCGGTGATGTCGGCCAGATTGTCGGCCAGCAGCCGAATGATCTCGCCGAACCCCAGTGTGACGATCGCGAGGTAGTCGCCGCGCAGGCGCAGCGTCGGGAAACCGAGGATGAGACCGGCTAGCGCCGTGAACGCCATCGCCAGCGGAACGCATGACAGCCACGCCCACGGTGTACTGAAGAAACCGGTCGAACCCAGCTTGTTCCACGGGCTGTCGGGGCTGGTGAGGAGCGCGACCGTGTAGGCGCCGACGGCGTAGAAGCCCACGTAACCCAGGTCGAGCAACCCGGCCTGGCCGACGACGACGTTGAGGCCGATTGCGATGATCGCGACCATCGCGAACTGCGCCATCGTCCCGCCGAAGCTGATGCCCGGGGTGTCGAGGAACGGCGGGGTATACAGCGGTAGCAGCGCCAGCGCCCCGAACAGCAGGATGCCGAAGCCCCACTTCTGGACGCGGGACAGGCCCGACCACCACTCCCGAAGCCCGTCGCCGGGCGCGAGCAGGCGCTGCGACAGCTTCGCCGGCGGCCCGCCCTGGGCTCCTCGATGACTCATGCGCGTGCCTTCCCGAGGCTCTCTCCGAGTATCCCGGTCGGCCGGACCAGCAGCACCAGAACGAGCAGCACGAACGCGACGACGTCACGCCACTGGGTGCCGAAGACCGCCTGACCGTAGTTCTCCATGATGCCGAGCAGCAGGCCACCCAGAAGCGCGCCGCGCAGGTTGCCGATGCCGCCGAGCACCGCCGCGGAAAACGCCTTGATGCCCAGCAGGAATCCTCCGGAGTAGATGATGCCCTGCGGCACCTTCAGGGTGTAGAGCAGCGCCGCTGCACCGGCGAGCAGCCCGCCGATCAGGAACGTCGTCATGATGATGCGTTCGCGGGACACACCCATCAGCGTCGCCGTCGTCGGATCCTGAGCAACGGCGCGGATACCGCGGCCGAACTTCGTCCGGTTGATCGCGAAATCGGTCAGCACCGCGAAGATCAACGCCGCCACGATGATCACGATCGTGATGTTGGTGACGGTGGCGCTGAAGATATGGAACTGCGTCTTGGGCTGCACCAGGATGATCGGCTGTTGCGCGTTGCTCCCGCCATATCCCTTGAGCAGCTTGGGCAGAACGAAGTGCACGAACTCCTGTAACACGAACGACATGCCGATCGCGGTGATGAGAAAGGTCAGCGACCGGGCGTTGCGTCTCCGTAGCGGCCGGTATGCGATGAACTCCAATCCGACGGCGGCGGAACCCGACACCAGCATCGCGAACAACATCGCGATGGCGAGATACAACACCGTCAGCGCGATGCCCTTGTTATAGGCGTTGCCGCTCGGCGTGAAGCCCAGGATGATATCGAGCGCGAAGTAAGCGCCGAACATGCCCAGCATGAAGATCTCGGAATGCGCGAAGTTGATCAGCCGCAGCACACCGAACACCAAGGTGTAACCGACGGCCACCAGTGCATAGATCGCACCCCACGCCAACCCGTCGATCGTCAACTGCCAGAAGCCGATTCGCAAGCCTTGCAGGTTGAAGTTGATGTTGGCGGCCAGGCAGGCGTACTGGTCGACGCACTGGTGGATCATCCGGTGGCGGTTCCTCGCGAAAAGGGTCTCTAGCGAAAACGCGTCCGAGCCATTTCGGTCTCGGACGCGCTTCGCTTCAGCGGCTACTGAACCTTGAAGATCCAGATCAGGTTGGTGGTGAGCTCCCCGTTCGGAGTCCACTGATACTTACGGGCGACGCCCTGGCCGTTGTAATTCTTCACGAAGTCCAGCAGTGCCGGCCGCGTGATGGCACCCGAGTCGATCCCCTTGAGAAGGATCGTGCCCAGGTCATAGCCCTCCGTGCTGTAGGTACCGGGATCGGCGTTGAACTTCTTCTTGTACTCGTCGGCGAACGCCCCGGTGGCCGGACCGCACGGGCACGACAGGATGGCGCCCTTGGTCGCGTCGCCGCCCTGCTTGACGAACTCGGGATCCTTTGTGCCGTCGGCGGACACGAACGTCCCTGTAAAGCCGCCGTCCTTGAGCTGCTGGGCGAACGGTGCGGCTTCCGAGTAGTAGCCGCTGTAGAACACGGCATCGGGGCCGGCGCCCTTGATCTGTGTCACCGCCGCGGAGAAGTCCTTGTCGCCCTTCTTCACAGAGATGTTGCACGACGAATCGGCGACCGGGCCCAGTGTTTGGCGCACCGCGGTAGCCAGGCCGAGGCCGTAGTCGGTGCTGTCGTCGACGACGCAGACCTTCTTGTAGTTGAGGGTGTTCTTCATGTAGTTGGCGACCGACGGGCCCTGTACCGCATCGTTGGCCAGACCACGCGTGAACGTCTTCCAGCCGTTCCCGCTCAGCGTGGGGTTGGTGGCCGACGCGGTAGCGGCTACGAGGCCGGCCTGGTCGAACACGGTGCCGGTGGCCTTGGTCTCACCGGAGAACGCCGGGCCGACGAGGCCGATCGTGTACTGATCGTCAACGATCTGCGGGGCGATCGCGGTGGCCTTCTGCGGGTCGCCCTCGGTGTCGAACGGCTTCAGCTGCACCTGGCAGCCGGGGTTGGCGGCATTGTGCTTGTCGATGGCCAGCTGGACACCATCCTTGATGTTGATGCCCAGTGCGGCGTCGGGGCCGTTGAGCGCGCCGGCCATCGCGATCGACACCGGCGGGCAGGTGGCCTTGCCATCCCCGGCGGGATCTGCAGGCGCGGCGCCCTCGGCGGACTTGATCTCCTTGCCGCTCTCGTCGATCTGCACCTGCTCGACGATCTTCAGGTTCGCCTGCGATTTCTCCTGTTCAGGCTTGGACTGATTGCAGGCGGCAACCCCCATGACGGTGCCGAGCACAACCAAAGCCGCGCTACCGAGAGCAGCTGCATTCCGTGCCACGCGACCGCACACGTTTCACCTCCGGTTCAGTGTTTCGTCGGCGTCGACGCACCAGGCCAGGTCGCCCGGGGCGGCGATGCTTCGGGACGACCTTAGCCAACGCGTGGCCGTGGTGCGTGGTGTTGGAAAATGCATGGCGCGTCTCCGATGCGTGATCCGCGCGTACAGCGCCATCGGAAACGAACTATTTACGCATCGGAAGCCGAACCCTCGTTGGACGGCGACGCATCCTTGGGTGTGTCAGGCGACGCATCCTTGGGTGTGTCAAGAGTCTCCAGCACAACCTCGGCCACCCGCTTCATGGTGGTCCGACGGTCCATCGCGGCCCGTTGGATCCACTTGAACGCCTCTGGCTCGGTCATTCCCTGCTTGGCCTGCAGCAACCCCTTGGCGCGCTCGACGAGCTTGCGGGTCTCCAACCGCTCCGACAGCGTGGCGACTTCGGATTCCAGCGCGGCGATCTCGCTGAACCGGCTGACCGCCACCTCGATCGCCGGAATGAGGTCGGTGATGTTGAACGGCTTGACCAGATAGGCCATCGCACCGGCGTCGCGCGCCCGTTCCACCAGGTCGCGTTGGCTGAATGCGGTCAGAATGACGATCGGCGCGATCCGCTTGCCTGCGATCTCCGAGGCCGCGTCGATGCCGTCCCGCCGCGGCATTTTGACGTCCATGATCACCAGATCCGGCTTGAGGCTCTCGGCCAGATCGACCGCCTCTTGCCCGTCGCCGGCCTCGCCGACGATCTCGTAGCCCTCTTCGCGCAGCATCTCGGCCAAGTCCAGCCGGATGAGCGCCTCGTCTTCGGCGACGAGAACACGGCGCGGCTTATCGGCGTCGGTCGGTGACACTGTCATGGGTCACATTGTGGCGGTATCAGCCACGATCAGCGAACGCGGGGCATCCTCTATGGTGGTAAGCCGCACTGGCCCTCGTATCCCAACTGGCAGAGGAACTGGACTCAAAACCCAGACAGTGTGGGTTCGAATCCCACCGAGGGCACCACCGAGGGCACCGAGTCGAGAACGACGAACGTCCAGGTCGGCCATTCCCGCGGCGATAGGCTTTAGCCATGGTGGTCAAGGTGCGGCGGGTCTGCGTGCCGGAGATGGCGCTGGAAAG